>DASZXE010001035.1:0-9658 GCA_035546475.1 Kofleriaceae bacterium | reverse complement strand
GGTGGCTGTTACCGATCCATCACGGATCCACGACCGGGGTGTCGTCTTTTCGCACGCTCGGCGCGGCCGCACGGTCGCCGGCGCGCGGCCGTCGGGCGCGCTACTCGGCGCCGGCTACTCGGCGTCGGCTACTCGGCGCCGGCGTCGGCGTCGCTGCCGGCCCGCAACAGACGGTCGACCTCGTCCCGCGTCAGCACGCCCTTGTCGACGAGCAGGCTGACGAGCGCGTCGAGCCGCGCCTGCACGCGCGCCGCCGCCGCCGCCGCCGCGCCCGCATCCGCCGCAGCCCCGGCCTCGCCGTCCGCCGACGCCCCCGCCACCGAGTCCGCGTCACCCGCCACCCGCGGGTGCGGCCGGGTCGAGACCCTCACGTCGCCGCCGAACAGCCGGCTCGACCGCCGCACGACCTGCGTGTTCAGCTCCTTGTAGCCGCGCTCGCCGAGGTCCTCGATCGCCGACAGCGGCAGGATCGCGACGTCGACGACCGCGCCGGTCATCCGCTCGACCTCGGCGATCGCGCCGTGGTCGGTCGGGTCCGCCATCGCGAGCCAGATCTCCTTGTCGTCGCCGCCCGGCTCGCCGCCGCGCACCTGCAGCGGCACGACGCGCAGCCGCTTGCACAGCTCGCGCGGCAGCTCGCGGAGCGCCTCGGTGTCGGGCCGGATCGCCCGCGGGTCGATCGCCAGCACCCGCAGCTCGCGGCGCAGGGCGCCGACCAGCGCGACCTCGTCGACGCCGAGCTCGCGGACCAGCACCACGACGAGCGGCAGCCGCTGCTCGTCGGCCAGCTCCTCGGCGCGCAGCAGATCGGCCCGCGACACCAGGCCGGCCTCGACGGTGATCTGCGACAGCGTCTTCGACACGCGCGGGCTGTCCGGGAGGCCGACGCGACCATGCGTCAGCGGTGCACCCGACAGGATTCGAACCTGTGGCCTTTGGCTCCGGAGGCCAACGCTCTATCCAGCTGAGCTACGGGTGCGCTCGGGGCCGTTCATACCCGGGAACGGTCGGGCCAGGCAAGGGGACCAGATGTCATTGCATGGCACGCCCCTACTCGGTACGGTCCCCGGCACCGCGTCCCGAGGGGGCCGCGTGGTGAGGAACCATGGAGTCCAAGACACAAGAGCTCGAGCGCGTGGTCATCAGGTTCGCCGGCGACTCCGGCGATGGCATGCAGCTGACCGGCACCGAGTTCACCAAGGCCGCGGCCGAGGCCGGCAACGACCTGTCGACCTTCCCCGACTTCCCGGCCGAGATCCGCGCGCCCGCCGGCAGCCTGTTCGGCGTGTCGGGGTTCCAGCTCCACTTCTCGTCGAGCGAGATCCACACGCCCGGCGACGCGCCCGACGTGCTGGTCGTCATGAACCCGGCGGCGCTCAAGACGAACCTGAAGGATCTCATCCCGGGCGGCGTGCTCATCGCCAACAGCGGCGCCTTCGTCGAGGCCAACCTCAAGAAGGCCGGCTACGCGACCAACCCGCTCGAGGACGGGTCGCTGGCCCACTACAAGCTGCACACGATCGACATCTCGCACCTGACGACGTCGGCGCTCGAGGGCACCGAGCTGTCGACGAAGGAGAAGGGCCGCTCGAAGAACTTCTTCGCGCTCGGCCTGGTCTTCTGGATGTACGGCCGCGAGCCCGAGCCGCAGATCCGCCGCATCCTCCAGCAGTTCACCAAGCGGCCCGAGCTCGGCGACGCCAACGTCAAGGTGTTCAAGGCCGGCTACCACTACGGCGAGACCGCCGAGGTCTTCCAGACGGTCTACAAGGTGCCGCCGGCGAAGTTCACGCCCGGCGTCTACCGCAACATCACCGGCAACGAGGCGATGGCGATGGGCCTCGTCGTCGGCGCCCAGCTCGCAGGCAAGCAGCTCTTCTACAGCGGCTACCCGATCACGCCGGCGTCGTCGATCCTCCACGCGCTCGCCAAGTACAAGAACTACAACTGCCTCACCTTCCAGGCCGAGGACGAGATCGCCGCGATCGGCGCGGCGATCGGCGCGGCCTACGGCGGCGCGATCGCGGTCACCGCGTCGAGCGGCCCCGGCATCGCCCTCAAGGGCGAGGGCATCGGCCTCGCCGTCATGACCGAGCTGCCGCTCGTGATCGTCAACGTGCAGCGCGGCGGGCCGTCGACCGGCCTGCCGACCAAGACCGAGCAGTCGGACCTCTCGCAGGCGCTGTACGGCCGCAACGGCGAGGCGCCGATCCCGGTGATCGCGTGCCGCTCGCCGGGCGACTGCTTCTACGCCGCGATCGAGGCGATGCGGGTCGCGGTCCGCTACATGGTGCCGGTGATGCTCCTGTCCGACGGCTACATCGCCAACGGCTCGGAGCCGTGGCTGGTGCCGAACGTCAACGACCTGCCGCCGATGCACGTCGAGAACCGCACGGATCCGGAAGGCTACTTCGTCTACCAGCGCGATCCGTCGACGCTCGCGCGCGCGTGGGTCGTGCCCGGCACGCCGGGGATGGAGCACCGCATCGGCGGCATCGAGAAGGACGCGCTGACCGGCAACATCTCCTACGAGCCGAACAACCACGAGCGGCAGGTGAAGACGCGCGCCGAGAAGGTGCAGCGGGTCACCCAGGAGCTCCACGACCTCGACCTGCGCGGCGAGGCGTCGGGCGACGTGCTGGTGATCGGCTGGGGCGGCACCTTCGGCGCGCTCCGCCAGGCCGTCGACGAGCTGCGCCACCAGGGCCGGCGCGTCTCGCACGCGCACCTGCGGTGGATGTCGCCGCTCGAGCCGGGCCTCGCGAAGATCATCCGCAACTTCAAGCAGGTGCTGGTCGCGGAGCTCAACATGGGCCAGCTCCGCGCGGTCATCCGCTCGACGTTCCTCGTCGACGCGGTCGGCCTCAACAAGATCCAGGGCCAGCCGTTCAAGGTGCGCGAGGTGGTGGCCGCCGTCGAGCAACTGCTCGCGCCCGCCTCCGACGCCAACGTCGACTCCAAGGCCAGCGCGCCCGTGGCGCAGGCCTGAGCCGAGGAACGAGGAACGACGATGAGGAACGATCGATGAGCGAAGCACCCAAGCTGGTGAAGCTGAGCAAGAAGGACCTCGAGTCCGACCAGGACGTCCGCTGGTGCCCGGGCTGCGGCGACTACGCGATCCTCGCGACCGTCCAGCGCACCCTCGCGAACCTCGGCGTGAAGCGCGAGAACACGGTGTTCGTGTCGGGCATCGGCTGCTCGAGCCGCTTCCCGTACTACATGAACACGTACGGCTTCCACTCGATCCACGGGCGGGCGCCGGCGATCGCGACCGGCCTCAAGGTCGCGCGGCCCGAGCTCGACGTGTGGGTCATCACCGGCGACGGCGACGCGCTGTCGATCGGCGGCAACCACCTGCTGCACGCGCTGCGCCGCAACGTCGAGCTGAAGATCATCCTCTTCAACAACCAGATCTACGGCCTGACCAAGGGCCAGTACTCGCCGACGTCGAAGCTCGGCACCCGCTCGGGCTCGACGCCGGCCGGGTCGATCGATCACCCGCTCAACCCGTTGCAGTTCGCGATCGGCGCCGGCGCGACGTTCGTGGCGCGCGCGACCGACACCGACGCGAAGACGCTCGGCGCGATCGTCGACCGCGCGTACAAGCACAAGGGCTCGGCGCTGATCGAGATCCTGCAGAACTGCCCCGTCTTCAACGACGGCGTGTGGGACCAGGTCAAGGACGAGCCGGCGCAGCACCAGCTCGTGCTCGGCGAGGGCAAGCCGCTCCTGTTCGCGGGCGGCACGATGGGCGTGCGGCTCGGCGCCGACCTCGAGCCCGAGGTCGTGAAGGTCGGCGCCGACGGCGTCGCCCCCGAGCAGCTCCTCGTCCACAAGGAGCACGGCAGCAAGACGCAGGCGTACCTGCTCGCGGGCATGACGCACCCGGCGTTCCCGGTGCCGGTCGGCGTGCTGCACGTCGAGGAGAAGCCGACCTACGAGGCGCTGGCGCACCAGCAGGTCGCCGACGCGCTGGCCAAGCAGGGCCCCGGCTCGCTGGAGAAGCTGCTGCTGTCGGGCATGACCTGGGAAGTCGGCGCCGACGGCGTCCGCCACTGAGGCCCGGGCCGCCGGCGGTCAGGGGATCGGCGTCAGCTCGAGCAGGGCGTGGCGCACAGGTCGTTCGACACGACGACCGACTCGACGTAGTCGTAGCCGAGCGTGAAGTCGCAGGTCGTCGGGTCGAGCGCGCCGGCGAGCGTCTCGGTCGCCATCCACTGGCAGCCGTCGGTGAACGGGTGCTGGTGCGCGTACACCAGGTGGACCGCGCCGTCGACGACCGTGCCGGTGAAGACCACGCCGTCGCCGAAGTCGATGGTGAGCATCGTGCCGTCGCGCGTGACCGTCGCGGCGGGCTGCGATCGCCGGCGAGGCCCGCCCGCGGAGGTGATACGAGATCCGCATGGAGCGCGGCAACGTCGTCCGCCTGATCGAGCGGGTCCGTGCGGCCCTCGACGCGCCGCCGCGCGACGCGCCGTTCGTGGCGCCGGCGGAGCGCTACCGCGCCGCCGCCTGGTGCGACCGCGAGCGCGCCGCGCTGTTCGGCGCGCCGCGCCTCGTCGCCGCCTCGACGTCGCTCGCCGCCGGCGCCTGCGTCCCGGTCGACCTGCCCGACGTCTCGCTCCTCCTCACCCGCGGCACCGACGGCGTCGTGCGCGGCTTCCGCAACGCCTGCCGGCACCGCGGCACCCGCCTCGTCGATGCGCCGTGCACCGCGAAGGCGATGGTCTGCCCCTACCACGCCTGGACCTACGACCTCGCCGGCCGCCTGCTCCACCTCCCGCACGCCGACGCGTTCGCCGGCATCGATCCGGCGACGCGCGGCCTCGCGCCGCTGCCGGTCGTCGAGCGCCATGGCCTCGTCTGGCTCGGCGCGCGCGACGCCGCCGACCTCGATCGCCACCTCGGCGACGTCGGCGCCGACCTCGCCGCGCTCGCCCTCGAGCGCCACATCGTCTGGAAGCGCGGGCGCGCCCGCCGCCGCTGCAACTGGAAGCTCGTCGTCGAGGCGTTCCTCGACGGCTACCACCTGCGCGTCCTCCACCGCGACTCGGTCTACCGCTTCTTCCTCGACGCGGCGTCCGCCGCCGAGCCGTGCGGCGATCACCTGCGGGCCGTGACCGCGCGCCGCGCCCTGCGCGAGGCGCCCGCCGACCTCGCGGCTCTCGACGACGCCGCGCTCCGCCAGCTCGCGACGCCGAGCCTCCTCGTCTTCCCGGCGACGACGATCGTCGTACACCCCGACTTCACGTCGATCATGACCGTCCACCCGCTCGCCGCCGATCTCACCGACTGGGACCACCTGATGTTCGTCCCCGCCGACCGCGCCGGCGACGCCGAGCACTGGGACCGGAGCTGGGCGCTCATCGAGGAGGGCGTGTTCCAGGCCGAGGACCTGTGGGTCTGCGAGCAGGCGCAGCGCAGCATCGCCACCGGCGACGTCGACGAGCTCCTGTTCGGCGCCCACGAGTCGGCGGTCCGATGGTTCCACGACGCCATCGACCGGGTATGTTCGGAGCCATGAAGCACAATGGCATGGTCGTGGTGGCCCTCGCGCTGGGCCTGGTCGCTTGCAAGAAGGACACGGGAGACAAGGGGGCGCCCGGGAAGCAGCCGGTCCGGACCTCGCTGCCGCCGGAGCTGACGCGACGGCCGGCGGGGGTCGATACGACGAAGCTCGCCGTGCCGCCGCTGTTCGCGTACGTCCCCGCCGACACCGCCTACCTGATCGGCTCGTTCGAGCCGATCCCGCTCGAGTACTTCGACAAGATGTTCACGAAGATCGGGCCGGCGGTCAGCAAGGCGCTCGACCAGCTCGGCGATCAGGTCAGCGATCCCCAGGGCGTGGCCCTCATCGACGCGATCCGCTCCGAGCTCGACGGCAAGTGGAGCGTCGCCGGGGTCGAGTCGCTCGGCCTGTCCGCGCAGCCCCACTTCGCGATCTACGGCCTGCCGGTGGTCCCGGTGGTCGCCCGCATGGACGTCAAGGACGACAAGGCGGTGCTGGCGACCATCCAGCGCATCGCGGCGAAGGCCGGCCGCACTCTGCCCGCCCCGGAGACGCGCGGCAGCACGACCTTCTGGAAGCTCGTGAAGGACAAGTCGACGTTCGTCGTGTCGCTCGGCGACGACCAGCTCGTGCTCGCGGTCGGCCCCACCGACCTCGTCGAGCAGAAGCTCGGCCTCGTGCTCGGCACCGAGAAGCCGGCGGCGGCGTCGGACGGCAAGGCGCTCGAGCAGGTGATGGCCGACCACGGCTACGCGCCGTACATCGTCGGCTTCCTCGACTCGAAGCGGTTCCTCGACGACGTCGTCACGATGGCGCGCGCCGACAAGACCGAGGACAACCCGCCGAGCGACGTGTGCGCCGGCGAGCTGCAGCGCCTCGCGGGCCGCGCGCCGAAGCTCGTGCTCGGCTACGAGGAGCTGACGCTGAAGCGGCAGACGATGTCGTTCGAGGTCGAGCTCGCGCCGGACCTGCTGGCGGAGCTGTCGGCGCTGAGGACCCAGGTGCCCGGCCTCGGCACCGCGCTGTCGAACCAGCCGCTGATGGCGTTCGGCGGCGGCATCGACCTCGCCGGCGCGCAGCGGTTCCTGATCGCCGCGATGCAGTCGTGGAACAAGGCCTACGTCGCCTGCAACATGGGCAAGGACAAGGGCAAGGTCGACCTGTCGGACGCGATCGCGTCGGTGTCGAAGCCGATGCCGCCCGAGCTCGCGCAGATCACCGGCGGCGTGGCGACCGTGCAGGACGTCGCGTTCGGGCCGGGCGGCCCGCTGCCCGACCGCATCGACGGCTTCCTGCTCGTGACCGCGACCGACGCCAAGGCGCTCTACGCCGCGCTGCTGAAGCAGCAGCCGAAGCTGGCGGCGCTCGGCATCGCGACCGACGGCAAGCTGCACGAGCTGCCGAAGGGCCGGCTGCCGATGCCGTTCGTGATCAACGCCGGCGTCGGCGATCACGCCTTCGCGGTCGGTGTCGGCGCGACCGGCAAGACGCTCGGCGAGCAGATGCTCGGCGCGTCGGGCGGCGGCCCGGTGCCGTTCCTGGCCTTCACCTACGACTACGGCCGGCTGATCGACCTGTCGATGCAGGTCAAGCGGATGCAGGGCAAGACCGACCCGACCGACGACCTCAACAAGGCGCTGTCGGAGCTGTTCAGCCGCGGGAACATGACGCTCGACACGAACGCCAAGGGGCTCGCGCTCTGGACCTCGCTCGACATGAAGTGAGCCGGCGGCGCGTCAGCGCTGCGGCTCGCCCTTGAGCGCGGAGTCGATCGCCTCGATCAGCTCGTCGACGTTCGCCGGCTTCGACAGGTAGCGGTAGAAGCCGGCCTCCTTGCCGCGCTGCCGGTCGCGCTCCGACGCCGCCGCGGTCAGCGCGATGACCGGGATGTGCCGCGTCCCGGCGTCGGCCTGCAGCGCGCGCAGCGCGTCGAGGCCGCTCATGCCCGGCAGGTTGATGTCCATCAGCACGAGCTCGGGGTGACGCGCGCGCGCGAGCTCGATGCCGAGCTCCGCGGTCGGCACCGTCACGAGGTCGATGTCGTCGATCGTGCTCATCAGGTCGCGCATGAACACGATGTTGGCCGGGTTGTCCTCGACGCAGAGCACGAGGTGGCGCTGGTCCGCCGGCCGCGGCGCCGCCTCGCGACGCGGCGCCGCCACCGCGCGCTGCGCCACGGCCTCGCGGCGCTCCGCCGGCAGGTCGATCCAGAACTCGGAGCCCTCGTCCTGCACGCTGCGGAAGCCGACGGTGCCGTGCATCATCCCGGCGAGGCGCTTCGTGATGACGAGGCCGATGCCGGTCCCCTGGATCGGCCCGGTCTCCTGGCCCGCCCGCTGGAACGGCTGGAACAGCTTCGCCTGCTTGTCGAGCGGGATGCCCATGCCGGTGTCGGCGACGGCGGTGCGGACGGTCTCCGCCGACACCATCGACACCTCGAGCCGCACGCGGCCGCCGGCCCGGTTGTACTTGATCGCGTTCGAGCCGAAGTTCATCAGCACCTGCGCGAACCGCGTCCGGTCGGCGATCACCGACGGCAGGCCGTCGGGCAGCGGGCGCACCTCGAGCACGACCTTCTGCCGGGTGGCGATCGGCTCGAGCGTGCGCGTCACCTCCGCGAGGACGTCGGCGACCGAGACCGGCTCGAGCGACAGCGAGATGCGGCCCGCCTCGATGCGCGCGAGGTCGAGCACGTCGTCGATCAGGCGGAGCAGGTGCTCGCCGCTGCCGAGGATCTGCTCGACGCGCTCGCGGTGGCGCGCCGACAGCGCCTCGCGCCGGTCGCGCAGCATGAGCTGGGCGAAGCCGAGCACCGCGTTGAGCGGCGTCCGCAGCTCGTGGCTCATCGACGCCAGGAACTCGCTCTTCGCCGCGCTGGCGGCCTCCGCGGCCGCGCGCGCCTCGCGCAACTCGGCCGCCCGCCGCTCGTCGTCGGTGAGGTCCCAGATGGTCTTGACGATCCCGCCCTCGGCGGTCGGCCGGTCGGCGATGCGCAGCACGCGGCCGTCGCGCAGCCGGACGTCGAACGTCGCGGTCGGATCGACGTGGCGCCGGGTCACCCGCTCGTGGCGGAACTGCTCGCGCGCCGCCTCGTCGGGGAAGTCGAGGTCGCCGATCCACGCGTCCAGCACCTCGGCGTACGCCTTGCCGACGACACTCTCCGGATCGGCCGCGTGGACGAGCCGGCGGAAGACGCTGTTGCACATGATCAGCCGGTCCTCGGCGTCGAACAGGGCGAAGGCGTCCTGGATGCTGTCGACGGCGCTGCGCAGGCGGTCGGCGGCCAGCCGCGCCTCCGCCTCGAACCGCCGGCGGGCGCTGATGTCGCGGATCGCGGCGGAGACGGTGACGCCGTGCTCGTCGCGCTGCGGGGTCAGGCTGACCTCGATCGGCACCTCGCTGGCGTCCTTGCGCCGCCCGTACAGCTCGAGGCGCGAGCCCATCGGCCTCGCCTGCGGGCTGGCGAAGAAGCGGGCGAGGTGGCCGACGTGGCCGCGCCGGAAGCGCTCGGGGATGAGCAGCTCGAGCGGCTGGCCGACCAGCTCGTCGCGCGCGTAGCCGAACAGCGCCTCGGTCTGCTGGTTGACCAGCCGGATGCGGCCGTTGTCGCCGACCACGACCACCGCGATCGACGCGTGATCGAGCAGCTCGCGGTACTGCTCCGACTGCATGCCGACCGAGTGGAGCGCGCGGTCGAGCTCGACGCGGTCGTGCTGGAGGCGCATCGACGACGTGACGTCCTCGACGCGGTGGATGATGTAGCGGACCTGGCCGTCCTCGGCGAGCACGGGGCTGTTGAGCGGCTTCCAGAACCGTTCCTCGAACCCGCCGTCGGGCCGCGGGATCGGGTAGCGCTGGACCGCCATCGCGTGAGGCTGCCGCTCTCCCAGCACGCGGCCGAGCGACGCCCGCAGGTTGGCGACGCCGTCGGGCGTGGCGTCGGACGGGTCGTCGGGGAACGCCTCGAAGACGCCGCGCCCGACCAGCTCGTCGCGGCGGCGCATGACCGCCTCGAGGTACGCATCGCTGACCTCGACGATCGTCAGGTCCGGCGCCAGGATGAGGTACCGGTCCGGCGCCGCGCGCACCACGTCACGAAGATCCGCCACGCCGGCAGTCTACCGACCTTCGCCCGCGCCGTCCCCGGCC
>DASZXE010001034.1:0-2748 GCA_035546475.1 Kofleriaceae bacterium | reverse complement strand
ACGGCAGCTCGCGCACGAACGCCGCGACGATCGCGCCCAGCCGCTCCGGCTGATCGAACGGCAGGCCGTGGCCCGCGCCCGTCACCTGCTCGACCTGCACGCGCGCGTTGAGCCGCTGCAGCTCGGCCGCCAGCGCGGGGGTCACGACCGGGCTGGTGTCGCCGATGACGAGCAGGAGCGGAACCTCGAGCGCACGCACGAGCGCGCGGAAGTCCGGGTTCGGCGGCCGGAGCACGTCGAAGGCGCCGAGGTGCGTCGCGCGGCGCGCGTCGGCGAGGAGCTCGAGCAGCTCGCGCGAGCGCTGCGGGTGACGCGCCGCGAGCTGCGCGACGAGCTGGGGCCTCGGGACCGCCACCGTCCGGCGATGCTGCTCGGCGACGTCGCTGTCGAAGACCTCGCGCTGGCGGTCCGCGTCGAGGAACGTCGGGTCGACGAGCACGAGCGCGCGCACGAGGCCCGGCTCGCGGCGCCCGACGACCGCGGCGGTCAGGCCGCCCATCGAGTGACCGAGCAGCACCGGTCGCGCGAGGCCGAGGCCGCGGACGAGTCCGACGACATCGCCGGCCAGCTCGTCGTAGCCGTGGCCGCTGGCCGGCGCGCTCGACCCGCCGTGTCCGCGCGCATCCGGCATGACGACGTCGGCGTCGGCCTCGAGGACGCGCGCCACCGGCGTCCAGCAGGCGCCGCTGCCGGTCAGGCCGTGGAGCAGCACGATCGGCGGCCCGCCGCCGCCGGTCCGCAGGTAGTGCGCCTCGACGCCGTTCGTCTCGCAGACGCCGCGCGTCCAGCTCGTCATCGATCCTGCTCCCGCACCTGCGCGCCTCATCGATCGACGACGAGCGGATACGCCGCGGTCACCGTCGGCAACGGCACCGCCTCGCCGGCGCCTCCGGACCCGCGCACGGCGGACAGCACCGTGTCGACGCGGATCGTGACGCGCGCCGCCTGCGTCGGCGTGCCCGCGATGACGATGCACCCGCGCTCCCCCGGCGCGATCCGGCAGCCATCCGTACCGCACGTGATCAGCAGCCCCGACGGCAGCGCGCCACCGACCTGCAGCTCCGCGCCGGTGATCGTGACATCGCCTCCGGCCGTCCCCTCGGTCGGCGCCACGTACGTCAGCACCGCGCGGAACGGCCGCCCGACCTTGCCGGCGAGGCGTGTGCCCGCCGCCGGCGACAGCCCCGGCCCGCTGGCGCGCGGGTCCGGCGTGCAGGCGCGCGGATCGAGCTGCTCGGGCTTCGCCGGCCTCTCCGTCCGACATCCGGACAGCACCGCCGCCGCCGCCAGCAGCCGCACCACCGCGCGCGCCGCGCTCATGCGATGACGCGCAGCGAGCGGGTGACGCCGAACTGCTCGTGGGCGCGGGCGGTGCGGACGACGTCGGCGGCGGTGGCGGTGCCGGCGGCGAGGTCGCGGTAGGCGCGGAACAGGCGCGCGGCCTCGGCGCCGGACTCGCGGACCAGCTCGAGGCGCAGGCGGCCGATGCCGCGGGCGACCAGGTCGGGGACCAGCGAGGCGGCGGTCTGCGCCTGCGCGTGGAAGACGGTGTTGCGGCAGCCGACGTCGACGACGACCGGGTGGGGCAGGCCGGTGCGGTCGCGCAGCGCGACCTGGTGGCGCTCGCACGGGCGCCCGCACGAGCGGAAGTCGCGGCCCGCCGACAGCAGGTGCGCGTAGACGCAGTGCTCGGTGTGGAAGGTCGGGATGTGGTGGTGGATGGTGACCGCGAGCCGCGCGGGCGGGCAGGCGGCCACGAGCGCGTCGAGCTGCGCGGCGTCGAGGTCGTGGGCGACGGTCGCGGTGTCGAGGCCGAGGCCGAGGGCGAAGCCGGCGCTGATCGAGCTGGTCAGGTTGAGCGAGAAGTCGCCGTGGAGGCGCGGCCGGGCGGTGCCCGCGTCCGCCTCGCGCGCGCCGTCGGTGAGGGTCGCCAGCGCCGACCAGCTCCGCACGAGGATCGCGTCGGGCGCCAGCTTCTTCAGGTGGGCGACGATCTTGTCCTCGCCCGGCTTCTGCACGCGCGGCGTGGCGATGACGACCCGCGCGCCGGCGGCTCGCGCGCGCGCGACCGCGCGGCCGAGGCCGACCAGCTCCATCCAGTCGAGCTCGACCTCGCCGGCGCCGGCCGCGAGCACGGCGTCGAGCTGCTCGTCGGTGCGGCAGAGCGGGACGACCTTCCCGGCGACCTCGGCGGCGGTCGCCGCGACGCCGCGCCAGGCGGCCGCGCGCACCTCGTCGACGACGGGGCCGGGCGCGAGCGTGCGGTCGACGCGATCGAGCGCGGCCGCCAGCTCGTCGACGACCCGCCGCCGCATCGCCTTCAGCTCCGACACCGGCAGGTGCAGCCCGGCCTCGAGGCCGTCGAGCGCCAGCGCCGCCAGGTGGAAGCGGGTCCCGCCGAGCGCGCCCAGCTTGTCGCGCACCAGCCCCTCGTCGAGCCCGCGGCTGCTCGACGGCGCGAGCACGGCCGTCGACGTCGCGCGCGCCTCGCAGACGCGCCCGTCGCTGCGCGGCGCCGTCGCGGTCACGACCAGCGGCTCGCCCGCCGCCCCGCGCAGCGCCAGGCGGAGCGGGATGCGCCCCTCCGGCTCGCCGCCCTGCACCCGTTCGGCCGCGCGATGGATCGCCGGATCCGACGTGATCCACACCCGCGCGCCGACCGGCACCCGGTCGAGCGCCGGGCCCGGCTGCCCGAAGCCGAGCAGCCACCGGCCCAGAGCCAGCTCGTCGACGCGGAAGATCGGCCCG
>DASZXE010001033.1:0-5166 GCA_035546475.1 Kofleriaceae bacterium | reverse complement strand
GCGCCCACACGGCGAACCGGGTGCCGCCGTCCGCGGGGTGGCTGCCGAGCTTGTCGTACAGGCGCGGGTGCTTGCCCTCGCGCATGAGGTACGCGTCGAGCTCGCCGAGCTCGTGCGGGTCGGCGCTCGGGCCCGGCGGCGGCGGTGGTGGCTGCGCCGGGGCCTGCGCCGGGGCCTGCGCCGGCCGCGCGACCGGCGGCGCCGCGGGAGCCTGCGCCGCCGGCTTCACCGCCTTCGCCGGCTTCTTGCGCCCGGTCACCGTCCGCCCTCCGCCAGCGCGAGCAGGCCGCGGATCGGGATCTCGAGCCAGTCGGGCCGGTTGTCGAGCTCGTAGCCGACCTCGTAGATGCACTTCTCGAGCATGTAGAAGTCGAGCAGGAGCTGGATCTCCTCGGCCGTCGACGGCAGCAGCCGGCTGCCGTGCAGCGCCTCGAGGTAGCCGCCCAGGTACGCCGACGACACCCAGTGCCGCCACGCGCGCGCCCACGGCGCGACCTTCGCGACGTCCTCGGCGCGCAGGCGGCCGTCGCGCAGCGCGGCCTCCGCGGCGTAGTCGAACGAGCGCAGCATCCCGGCGACGTCGCGCAGCGGCGACCGCTTGAAGCGGCGCTGCGACAGCGGCCGCGCCGGCTCGCCCTCGAAGTCGATGATGACGAAGCGGTCGCCGGTCCACAGCGCCTGGCCGAGGTGGAAGTCGCCGTGCGCGCGGATGCGCACCGCGCCGAGCGGCCGCTGGGTGACCCGCGCCAGCGCGCCGTCGATCTTCGCCTCGCGCGCGAGCATCGCCTCCGCGAGCTCGCCGATCGCCTCGGGCAGCGCGTCGCGGCGGGCACGCAGCCGCTCGAACGTGCGCGCCATCAGCGCCGTCGCCGACTGGTGCAGCGACTGCTGGTACATGAGCGTGAACGGCTGGACCGCGAACTCCGGGTCGCGATCGTCCGACGACAGGGCGGCGTGCAGCTCGCCGGTGGCGACGCCGAGCAGCCGCGCCCGATCGAGGTAGGCGCCGATCAGCTCGCGCATCTGCGCGTCGGGCGGCAGCGCCGCGCGCGCGACCAGCGGCGCGGCCGGTGGCAACGGCGGGGGCCCGGGCTCGCGGGTGAGGACCTGCGCGAAGTAGCGGTCGAGCGCGTCGAGCGACAGCGCCCAGGCGTCGCCCTGGTTGGCGACGTACTCGAACAGCACGCCGACCGTGCTCGGCTCCTTGCCGGCCTCGTGGTACTCGACCGCGCCCGCCAGCCGGGGCACGCCGGCGAACCCGCGCGCCATGAGGAAGCGGCTGATCTCGAGGTCGGTGCTCGGGCCGTCGGCGACCACCCGGAACAGCTTCAGCATGTAGCGGTCGCCGTAGATGATCGACGTGTTGCTCTGCTCGGCCGTCGACATCCGCGGCGTCAGCGCGAGGTCGGCGGGCCGCTCGCCGAGCGCCGGGTAGGCGACGCCGGCCAGCCGGCCGTGGCGGCCGTCCGCCCCGCTGCCGCCGGCCGTCATCAGGTTCATCATCTCCGTGGCGAACGACTCGACCGCGGCGCCGTCGTAGAGCGTGCCGGTCACGTCGCCCGCGCCGGCGGCGCCGGTCACCGTCAGGGTCGCGATCGCGTGCACCGCCGGCACCCGGCCGTCGTTGCGCGCGTCGGACACGCACGCGATCGGCACCGCGTACCGCTCGGCGACGCCCTGCTGGTACTCGATCGACAGCAGGACGAGCGCCTCGCAGTCGCCGGTGCGCACGCTGTCGAGGATCGCCGCGTGCTTGAGCTCGCGGGCCTTGCCGCGGAACCAGCGCCGCTCGCGCACGTACGAGACCAGCGCGCGCGTCAGCTCGGCCCTGCTCTCGCCGAGCAGCGCCGACCACGCGCCGCTCACCGTCAGCGCCGGCCGCGCGGCGGCGATCTGGGTGTCGAGATCCGCCGGCTCGAGCGCGAGCCAGTAGAAGTCGTGCGGCCCCAGGCAGACGAAGTACGGCGTCTCGGCGATGCGCGGGAAGTGCATGCGGCCGAACACCTCGACCGGCCGGTTGCCGCTCAGCGCGCGCATCTCGAGGCGCGCCGCCTGCACGTAGCGCGACAGGTTCGCGATCACCAGCACCCGCTCGCCGGCGTGCTCGCGGACGAAGGCGAGGACGCGCGGGTTGTCGCCGCCGATGAAGTTGATCGAGCCGCGGCCGAAGACGCGGAACTCCTTCCGCTTGGCCAGCATCCGCTTCGTCCACCACAGGAGCGACGACTGGCTGGCCTGCTGCGACTCGACGTTGATCGCCTCGTAGTGGTACTCGGGATCGATGATCGCCGGCAGGTAGAGCCGCTGCGGGTTCGCCCGCGAGAAGCCGGCGTTGCGGTCGGAGCTCCACTGCATCGGCGTCCGCACGCCGTCGCGGTCGCCGAGGTAGATGTTGTCGCCCATGCCGATCTCGTCGCCGTAGTAGAGGACCGGCGTCCCCGGCAACGACAGCAAGAGCGCGTTCATCAGCTCGATCTTGCGGCGCACCTGCATGAGCGGCGCCAGCCGGCGGCGGATGCCGAGGTTGATCCGCGCGTGCCGCTCGGCGGCGTAGGCGCGGTACATGCTGTCGCGATCCTCGTCGGTGACCATCTCGAGCGTCAGCTCGTCGTGGTTGCGGAGGAAGGTCGCCCACTGGCAGCTCTCGGGGATCGGCGGCGTCCGCCGCAGGATGTTGACGATCGGGAAGCTGTCCTCCTGCTCGATCGCGATGTACATGCGCGGCATCAGCGGGAAGTGGAAGTTCATGTGGCACTCGTCGCCGTCGCCGAAGTAGGCGGCGGCGTCGGCCGGCCACTGGTTCGCCTCGGCCAGCAGCATCTTGTTCTTGAACTTGCCGTCGACGTGCGCGCGCAGCTTCTTCAGGAAGGCGTGGGTCTCCGGCAGGTTCTCGCAGCTCGTGCCCTCGCGCTCGTACAGGTACGGCACCGCGTCGAGCCGCATGCCGTCGACGCCCATGCCGAACCAGAGGTCGATCACCTCGAACAGCGCGTCGTGCACCGCCGGGTTGTCGAAGTTGAGGTCGGGCTGGTGGGCGTAGAAGCGGTGCCAGTAGTAGGCGCCGGCGACCGGATCCCACGACCAGTTCGACGTCTCGAAGTCCTGGAAGATGATGCGCGTGTGCTGGTAGCGGTGCGGATCGTCGTTCCACACGTAGAAGTCGCGCTCGGGGCTGCCCTTGGGCGCGCGGCGCGCCCGCTGGAACCACGGGTGCTCCGCCGAGGTGTGGTTGAGGACCAGCTCGGTGATGACCCGCAGGCCGCGCCGGTGCGCCTCGTCGAGGAGGCGCGCGACGTCGGCGCGGGTGCCGTAGTGCTCGTGGACGCCGGCGTAGTCGGCGATGTCGTAGCCGCCGTCGCGCAACGGCGACGGGTAGAACGGCAACAGCCAGATCGCGGTCACGCCGAGGTCGACCAGGTAGTCGAGCTTCTCGATGAGGCCGGGCAGGTCGCCGATGCCATCGCCGTTCGAGTCGCGGAACGCGCGGATGTGGAGCTCGTAGATGATCGCGTCCCGGTACCACTGGGAGTCGTCGCGGAGGGTGGGGAGCTGGAGGGTGGTCATAGGAAGTACTCGAACTGGTTCTCGCTGCGGACGAAGCGATGGAGCTGGAAGACCTGCGCCGGCATCATCGCCGGCGCGAGCTCGACGTAGTTGCGCGCGCCGCGCCACAGGTAGCGGGCGTCGCCGATGAGGTCGTGGACCTGGAACGACTGGTCGGCGTCGAGGCCGAGCTCGGCGAGGTCGAGGTCGAGCCAGGCGCCGTGGGTGTGGTGCGGATCGAGGTTGACGACGGTGAGGATGACGTCGGCGCCGTCGTCGGTCCGCTTGCTGTAGGCGACGACCAGGTCGTGATCGGTGCGGTGGAAGCGGAGCGAGCGGTTGTCGTGCAGCGCCGGGTGGGAGCGGCGGATGCCGTTCAGCCGCGTCATCAGGTGGCGGAGGCTGTCGGGCCGGTCGAGGTCCCAGGTGCGGAGCTGGTACTTCTCGTTGCGGGCCAGCTCCTCGCTGCCGGGCCGCGGCTCGCGCTCCATCAGCTCGTACGACGGACCGTAGACGCCGTAGAGGCTCGACAGCGTGGCGGCGAGCACGAGCCGCGCCATGAACGCCGCCGGCCCGCCGTGGGCGAGGTGCTCGGGGAAGATGTCGGGCGTGGTCGGCCACAGGTTCGGCCGGAAGCAGTCGACCAGCTCGGTGCGGGTCAGCTCCTCGAAGTAGCGGGTGAGGTCCGGCTTGGTCGTGCGCCAGGTGAAGTAGGTGTAGCCCTGGGAGAAGCCGGCCTTGGCCAGCGCGTAGGCGACCTTCGGGCGGGTGAACGCCTCCGACAGGAAGAGCGTGTCGGGGTAGCGCGCCTGCACCTCGCGCAGGCACCAGGCCCAGAACGGGATCGGCTTGGTGTGCGGGTTGTCGACGCGGAAGCAGCGGACGCCGTGCTCGCACCAGAAGAGGAAGACGTCGCGCAGCGCGGTCCACAGCGCCTGCCAGTCGCGCGACTCGAAGTCGAACGGATAGACGTCCTGGTACTTCTTCGGCGGGTTCTCCGCGTACTGGATCGTCCCGTCGGGGCGCGCGCGGAACCAGCTCGGGTGGGCCTTCACCCACGGGTGATCGGGTGAGGCCTGGAAGGCGATGTCGAGCGCGAGCTCGAGGCCCTTGCCGCGCGCGGCGGCGACCAGGTGATCGAAGTCGGCGAGCGTGCCGAGCTCCGGGTGGACCGCGGTGTGGCCGCCCTCGGGGCCGCCGATCGCCCACGGGCTGCCCGGGTCGTCGGGGCCGGCGGCCGGCGCGTTGTCGGGGCCCTTGCGGAAGGCGCGGCCGATCGGGTGGATCGGCGGGAAGTAGAGGATGTCGAAGCCCATGCCGGCGACGTGGTCGAGGTGGGCCTCGACGTCGCGGAAGGTGCCGTGGCGGCCGGCGGGCCCCAGCGAGCGGGGGAACAGCTCGTACCAGGCGGCGCAGCGGGCCAGCGGCCGCTCGACGACGATCTCGAGCTCGTGGCGGTAGCGGACGGCGAGCGAGCGATCGGAGAGGCGGGTCATCAGGGCGGCGAGGGCCGGGTCGGTCGCGGCGGCGATGCGCGCGGCGGGAGCGGGGACGGCGGCGGCGGGGGCGGCGGCGGTGCCGCGGAGGGTCGCGGCCGCGGCCTCGAGGAGCGGCCGCTCGCCG
>DASZXE010001032.1:0-5171 GCA_035546475.1 Kofleriaceae bacterium | reverse complement strand
ACCGCGGGCTCTCCGCGCTCCATGTCGTCGAGTCGATGGCGGCGCGCAAGCGGATGATGTTCGAGCTGGCGGATGCGTTCGTGACGCTGCCGGGTGGGTTCGGCACGCTCGACGAGCTGTTCGAGGCGCTGACGGCGTCGTTGCTCGGTCACCACGCGAAGCCGGTCGTGCTGGTCGATGTCGACGGCTACTACCGGAAGCTCGTCGAGTTCGTCGACGGCGCGGTCGAGGCCGGGCTGCTGCGACCGCAGCACCGCGCGCTGCTGCGGGTCGTCGGCGACGTCGAGTCGGCGCTCGAGGCGGTCGCGCCCGCGCCCGCGCCCGCGCCCGCGCCCGCGTGACGGCGCCTACACCCGCGCACATCGTGAACGGAGTTGGCGGGTGACAGCGCCGACCGTTCGTCTACGCTACCGGCCATGTCAGGCCGTCCCGCCCTGCGCTGCGCCCTCCTGATCGTCGCGCTGGCCTCGTGCGGCGGTGGCGGCAACGGCTCCCAGACCGACGCGGCGGTCGATGCGCCCGTCGACGCCGCGGTCGATGCGCCCGTCGACGCGTTCGTCATCCCCGCCCTGCGCAACCCGGTCGACCTCGACGACGCGACGCTCGCGATGCAGGCGTCGCAGCTCATGGGCCAGGACACGACGAAGAACTGCGACCGCTGCCACGCGCTGTCGCGCACGCGCTACCAGGCGTGGCAGACCGAGACCAACGCCGCGATCTCCGCCTGCTTCACGAACCTGTCGCCGACGACGCAGGCGGAGGCGATGGCGATCATCGACTGCCTGCGCGAGACGCCCGGCGACGCGACGTCGCGCTTCTCGCCGGCGCGCCTCGGCGTCTACGCGACCGGCGGCGACCTCGCCTGGTTCCGCTACGTCTTCCACCTCGCCTACGGCGCGGCCGGCGACCAGCAGCTCGGCTTCTTCGAGGACGAGGCGCTGATGCCGCGCGGCGGCGCCCAGCCGTTCACGCAGGCGGAGTTCGACCTCGTCGCCGAGTGGTTCGCGCGCGGCCTGCCGCAGCTCGACGACGTCATCCCCGCCGATCCGCCGCCCGGCACCTGCACGGAGTCGATCACGCCCGAGGTGGCGACCCACATCATGACGATGCACCAGGAGGGCTGGCGCGCGCTCGACGCCGAGGCCGGCCTCGACATGTTCGGCTGCGCCGGCGCGCAGGGGCCGCGCGCGTGCCTCGCGAGCTACCCGGGGCCGGCCGACCAGGCGTGGTCGACCGGCTGGGACTCGGCGGAGCCGACCAGCAACCTCCGCATCCTCCGCGAGCAGATCTACTCGTCGGCGTACTGGACGCGCGGCTCCGCCGACGGCCGCTACGTCGCGCAGGGCGGCGGCACCGGCGCGTCGCCGTACCGCGCGACCGTGATCGATCTGCTGCAGAACCGCGAGATCCCGGCGGCGGCGCAGTACGACCCCGCGTTCACGCCCGACAACAGCGCGTTCATGCTGCAGGGCAGCTCGGCGAAGATCTGCGAGCAGAGCCTGCTGTCGACGTCGCCGGCGATGATCACGTTCAACGAGCCGCAGTGCTCGCAGACCAACGCGATCGGCCTCTACCAGCACATCGGCGCGTCGCGCGGCGGTGACTACTGGGCGGTGTCGGGCCAGTTCGTCTCCGACAACAGCGGCCACGGCGTGACGCTCAACGATCCGCAGGCGTCGTCGAACTCGACGGCGAAGATCACGCTGACGCCGTTCGTCCACACCGGCACCAGCTTCATGCCGCGCACCGGGATCCAGGTGACCTTGCCGCGCGAGGGGGACGTCGTGCTGTCGGGCACGACGAAGCTCCTGATCAGCCGCATCAACGGCGGCAACAACTCGCAGGTCGGCTACCTGATGCGCAAGATGATCGCGACGGCCGACGGCGCCGGCTACCACGTCGACACGCCGGAGATCGCGCGCTACTGCCTGCGCGGCGGCAAGCCGGCGTTCAGCTACGACGACCGCTGGATCGTCTACCACCACCTCGTCGAGGCCAACGACTGGGCGTCGCTCGGCTACACCAGCGCGACCGACCCGGGCTTCGTCGCGCTGCGCATGCGCGGCGCGTCGAACATCTACCTGCTCGACCCGCTGTCGGGCGTGTCGCACCGGCTGACGACGATGAACCCGGGGCAGTACGCGCTCTACCCGTTCTTCCGCGCCGACGGCTGGATCTACTTCCTCGTGCGCGACACCGTGCGCAGCCGCGAGGAGCTCGTCGCCACCGACGCCGCGCTCGCGTACGAAGGGCTGTGACCGCGCGGCGCTGGCTCCCCGGCGTGCTCGGGCTGGCGGCGCTCGCCGCCGGCGGGTGCGCGGATCCGGCCCCGCGCTGCGACGCGCCGCAGGTGGCCGCGCTCGCCGTCGCCGATCGCAAGCTGGTCGGCGCGGCGTCGCCGTACCCGGCCGACGGGCTCCTGCGCGGGCGCGAGCACGAGCTGGCGACGTCGATGGCGGCGCGGCGCGCGGCGGCGTGGGCGGCGGTCGAGCGCGTGCTCGAGCCGGTGCCGTTCGCGATCGATCCGCCGTCGGACGTGCCCGCGCAGCTCCCGCGCTGGCAGACCTGGTACGGGCAGGACGACCTCCACCGCATGTTCCAGCGGCTGTTCCGCGGCCTCACGCCCGACGAGCAGCGGGCGCGCGCGCCGTTCACCGACGGCGCGCTCGACGAGGCGTTCGCGTGGAACCCGCACGCCGTCGACGAGCTCGACACCTGGCCCGCGGAGCGCTGGCAGGCGTACGTGGCGTCGCTCGACACCCAGGCGGAGGTCGCCGGCGTCGGCGGCATCGACCGCGTCGCCTACAGCCCGGGCGCGGCGCGCCACCTGATGGCGTCGTACGCGCAGGCGCTGGCGTGCAAGGAGCACGGCACGCCGCCGCCGATCGGCGACGCGCCGACCGCGGGACCGGTGCGGATGGCGCGCGAGACGATGGAGCTCGGCGCGTGCGAGGAGCGCTCGTTCGGGCCGTACTTCGTCGGCGCCGGCGAGACGTTGACCGCGAGCGTCGACGGCGCGGCGACCGTCGAGCTGCGCGCGAGCGGACCGTCGCCCGACGTCCAGGCGCCGCCGGCCGGCGACCCGTCGTGCGACGACGCGCGCTGCACCGCGGCCGGCCCGGCGGCGGTGTGGCTGACCGTGCACGCGACCGATCGCGGCGCGGCGGCGCTGACCGTCGACTACCACGAGGCGGATCCGACCTGGGCGCCGTGCCTGGCCGCGCCGTTCCCGCTCGACGCGGCGGTGATCAAGGCCGACTGGCGGCGCGCCGAGCTGGGCATCCTCGCGCCGCGGTTCGACACCAGCGCCGACGGGCTGCAGCGGATGATCGACGCCGAGAGCACCTGGGGCGACGGCGACGCGCAGCTCGATCCCGGCCCCGACGAGATCTACACGCTCGCCTTGCCGAGCAACGGCGCGCGCTACCGGCTGACCGCGCTGCACCTGATGACGAAGGAGCTCGATCACTGGCTCTGGATCACGCTCTGGTGGTCGGCCGATCCGGATCACGACTTCGGCGCCGACCGGCCCGACGCGATCGCGGCGCTGCCGGGACCGTGGCGGCACTACAAGATGTGCGTGGTGACGGCGTTCCGCGACGAGGACCTCGACGCGGCGGGCGGCTCGGCGGACGAGTCGCTGGCGAAGGCGCTCGCGAAGGTCTACACGGCGGGCGGCGCGTCGTGGTGCTCGAACCCGTACATCGAGCTCGGTCACGGCAACGGCGAGAGCAACTGCATCGGCTGCCACCAGCACGGCGGCACGACGCTCGACAGCGCGACGATCATCGGCGACGAGGACCACTTCCCCGACCACGCGCGCGGCCAGGAGCGCAACAACTTCCCGAGCGACTACTCGTGGGCGGTCAGCCAGGGCGACCACCTCGGCCAGATGTTCGCCGACGAGGTGCTGTTCTCGACGCCGCCGTGATGGCCCGCCGGGGCTGCTACTCGACGAAGTCGAGCGACGTCGCCGCGGGCGTGAGGCCCTTGGCGGCGAGCCAGCCGGCGTCGTACAGGCGCGAGGCGTAGCGGCTGCCGCCGTCGCAGAGGATGGTGACGACGGTGTGGCCGGGGCCGAGCTGGCGGGCGAGCTTGACCGCGCCGACGCAGCCGAGGCCGGCCGAGCCGCCGAGGAAGAGGCCGTCGTGCGCGAGCAGCCAGTGGCACATCTCGACGGCCTCGCGGTCCTTGCCGAGGAAGGCGCCGGCCAGCTTCGCGCTGCCGAAGTTGGCGGTGATGCGGCGGATGCCGATCCCCTCGAGGATGCTCGAGCCGTCGGCGTCGAGGGTGCCGCGGGTGACGTGGCTGTAGAGCGAGCTGCCCTCGCAGTCGATGACGAAGCTCTGCGCCTTCGGCTGGACCGCGGCGAGGTGGCGCGAGATGCCGGCGACCGTGCCGCCGGTGCCGGCGCTGGTGACGAAGCCGTCGACCGGGCCGGCGTCGGCGACGAGCTCGGGGCCGGTCGTCAGCTCGTGCGCGCGCGCGTTCGACGGGTTCTCGAACTGGTCGGCCCAGAACGAGCCGCGCTCCTCGGCGAGGCGGCGCGCCACGTGATAGTAGTTCGCGGGGTCGGCGAACGGCTTGGGCGGCACCAGGTGCAGCACGGCGCCCAGCGTGCGCAGCAGCTCGATCTTCTCCGGCGACTGGTTGTCCGGCATGACGATGTGGCAGGCGTAGCCGCGCGCGCGGGCGACGAGCGCGAGGCCGATGCCGGTGTTGCCGGCGGTGCCCTCGACGATCTCGTGCGTGGCCTTGCCGCCGAGGCGGCCGGCGGCCTCGGCGTCGAGCGCGATCTGGCGCGCGGCGCGGTCCTTGACGCTGCCGCCGGGGTTGAGGTGCTCCGCCTTGCCGAGGATCGTGCAGCCGGTCGCCTCCGACAGGCTGGCGATGCGGATGAGCGGCGTGTTGCCGACGGTGCCGAGCAGGCCGTCACGGATGGGCATGGGCCTATGCTTACTCGACCTCCGCGCGCGCATCACCCCGCCCACGCCGATTCGCCCTCTCCGTGCCCCTGCCCGTGCCCGTGCTTGTGCTCGTGCTGGCGCCGTGCTCGTGCTCGTGACTGCGCTCGTGCTCGTGCCGGTGCGTGCTCGTGCCGTGCCCGTGCTCGTGCTCGTGCTCGTGGTCGTGCTCGTTGTCGTGCTCCTGCTCGTGCCGTGACCGTGACC
>DASZXE010001031.1:0-2862 GCA_035546475.1 Kofleriaceae bacterium | reverse complement strand
CGCGCGCCGGACCGCCATGCCGGCGCGCCCGCGGCCGCCACCGGCTCCGACGCGGTCGCCACCTGCGCCATCGACCTCCCCGGCGAGGCGCTGCGCGTGCTGCGCCGCCCCGCGCGCCGCCCGTACCGCGGCACGCCGGTGCGCCTGGTCGCGAAGCCGATGGGCGCCGCCGCCCTCGATCGCGGCGAGCTCGTCGCCGGCCACGTCACCGTCCGCCTGCGGCCCGGCGCCGGCAAGGTCGACGTCTCGCACGTCTCCGCCGGCATCTTCGCCGCCGACACCGTCCAGCTCTCCGACGAGCTGACGGTCGAGCTGACCCCCGCCGGCCTGAAGGCCCAGGGCGCCGCGTGGACGCTGGTCAAGAACCCGCCGCGCACGCGCGTGCAGGTGCTCGAGGTCGACGCCGGCACCTGGCGCCTCGTCGAGCCGCCGGCCGGCGGTGGTCCCGGCGCCGCGTCGGTCGAGCTGCCGCTGACCAGCCTGTCGGTGCTCGTCGTCGGCGCGCGCGAGGGCCGCAACCTGTGGCTGTTCCGCCCGCCGCGCACCTGGAGCGACGAGCCCGGCGACGAGGTCGACATGCTGCTCGCCGACGACGTCCGCACGAGCAGCCGGGCCACCCGCGTCGCGCGCCGCCGCCACTACGTGTTCGGCGACGACCTGCCCGAGCTCGGCTGGGCCACCGCGGATCCGAGCATGTCGCTCGGCCTCGACGGCTGGGTGCAGGCGGCGCTCGCCGAGGTCGAACGCGGCGCCAGCCCCGACGCGAGCCACTGGCACGAGGGCGCACAGACGCACGCGACGTGCGGCACGCTCGCGCCGCCCGCCCCGCCGATCGGCGCCGATGGCCTCGATCCGGACGTCTGCACCCGCAGCCCGTTCGACGGCGTCCTCGAGTGCCGCGTCTCGCTGCAGCCCGAGCTCGAGATCGCGCTGCGCCACCTGACCGAGCTGATCGCGATGGATCCGCGGTCGTGGACTCCCGTCGGCGACGCCGCGCCCGCGACCGAGGCGCAGTACGTGCTCCTGCGCGGCGACACCGGCGAGCTGGTCGCGCAGGGCGAGTTCGTCCCCGGCCGCGCGTCGAGCGCGTACGCGCCGGCGACGCCCGAGCTCGAGCAGCGGCTGGTCCGCCTGCTCGAGGATCGCGACGTCCGCACCGGCGAGAAGCTGCCCGGCCCGCCGCGCGAGGACTCGGCGGAGAAGCTCGAGTGGAACAACCCGATCGCGGTCGGCTCGACGCTCAAGCCGCTGATGGCCCGCTCCGCCGAGCTCGCCGCGCCGCAGTGGACGTCGCAGCTCTCGCTGCGGGTGACGCCGACGGCCGCCTGCGGCGATCGCAAGACCGCCATCTTCGGCCACTGCCCGCCGACGCCGATCACCCATCCCGGCGCCGAGGCCTACGACCTCCACGGCTTCCTCGCCCACTCGTCGAACTGGTTCATGGCGGCGCTCGGCATCGCCGGCACCGCCGCCCCCGACGGCGAGCTGCGCATCGACGGCCAGCCGCGGCCGACCGGCGACGTCCTCGGCCGCGACGTCGGGAGCTGGTCGATCGATCACCCGATCACGACGACGCTCGCCGACGGCCGCGAGGTGATCGGCGCCGAGCGGGTCGACCTCGGCGCGCTGCGCGACACGCCGATGTGGCAGCGCTTCGTGCAGGTGCTCGGCCGCGAGGACTGCCGGCTCGGCGACAAGCGCGCGTGCGAGCAGGCGGCGTCGCGGCGCGACCTGTGCGCGGCGCGCGCGCTGCCGATCGCGGCGCCGTCGGCGCGCCCGCGTCACCTGGTCGCGCTCGGCGCCGACGGCTTCGATCTCTACGGCAGCGGCGCGCGCGCCGACAGCGTGCCGGTGCGCGACTACTTCCAGTTCCTGCGCGGCTCGGGCCTGCACCCGGTGGCGTCGTTGCCGCAGCTCGCCGACGCGTTCGGCCGCGTCGTCTACGATCGGCCCGACGCGCAGGGTCGCTTCGCGCTCGCCGCGTCGTGGTTCCCGGTGCCCGCCCGCGGCACGACGCCGGGCTGGGACTGCAAGGCCGGCGACGAGGCAAACACCGTCACCGGCCCCGGCGGCGGCCTGTGCGGCTCGCTGCGCCCGGGCGGCACCGCCAGCAAGGCGCTGTCGCCGCTGTTCGCCGACCCGCGCATCACCCTCTACGCCGCCAAGACCGGCACCATCGACTCGCTCGGCGACATCGCCGAGGACCCGCGCCGCTGCGCGCGGTGGAACCGGTCGCACACGGTCGCCGGCCAGCGCGCGCAGCCGTACCAGATCGCGTGCGGCAAGCCGATCGACGACGACGGCCTGCTCCTGCTCGCGTTCGGCGTCCACACGTCCGGCGGCGTCATCCCGTTCACCCTGGCGCTCCGCTTCGAGCGCGTCGGCGCGACCGCGGCGACCTTCGCCGCCCGCCACTACCTCGCCGCGATCCTCGCCTACTTCACGGGCGGGTGGAGCGCGAGCGAGCCGCCGGCTTCCCCGCCGGCTTCGACCGCGCCTTCTTCGGCCGCTTCCCCGTCGCCTTCCCGGTCGGGGCCGGCGTCGCCGTCGCCGCGGCCGCCGCCGGCAGGCCGCGGGCGCTGACCTCCGCCTGCGCGAAGGCGAGCTGGCCGTCGCAGCGCGCCTGGGGCGGCGCGATCTCGGCGCCGCTCGCGTCGAGGCCGATCCGCTGGGGCAAGGCCGCCACGCCGCCCTGCTCCGCCCGGCGGTCCGCCTCGATCGCCGCCCCCGACAGGGCCGCCAGCGCGCGCGGGACGATGACCCCGTCGGCGTCGCGCAGGCCGGTGACGTACTCGGCCGCCGCCGCGCTGGCGAAGCCGGCCGGCCCGCGCACGCACAGCGTCCGGTCGCCGGACGAAGCCG
>DASZXE010001030.1:0-16147 GCA_035546475.1 Kofleriaceae bacterium | reverse complement strand
AGCTGCTCGGCGCGCCGCTGCCGATCGCGACCTGCTGGCACCCCGCCGGCCCGCCGCGCTGCTGGTGCCGCAAGCCGTTCCCCGGCCTCGGCCTCCTCCTCGCCCGCGCGCACGGCCTCGCGCTCGCCCGCTCGATCCACGCCGGCCGCGGCCCCGCCGACCGCGGCTTCGCGGCGCGCCTCGGCGCCGCCTATGTCGAGGCCGACGACGGCCGCTTGCCTCCGCCACCCGGCCCCGCGCCGCGCTGACGGTCGCCGGCGCACACCGGCGGGCACGCGCGGCACACCGGGCGCGGGCGCCTCACGCGCGATCGATCTCGCCGGCTTCACAGGCTGAATCGGCCACGCGCGAGCTGTGCGCGCTTCTTGCAATCGCTCACCGCCATGCCCAACCACTTCGGCCCGCACCGCGACGCCATCCCGGCGCCGATCGGCCGGCCGGGGCGCGAGCTGGTGCTGCGCGTCGAGGGCGACCTCGTCGTCGCGACCGCGGCCGGGCTGTACCAGCGGATCCGCGCCGCCGCGCGCCGCCGCGAGATCCGCACCGTCGTCCTCGACTTCACCGGCGCGGCCCGCGTCGACAGCGCCGGGGTCGCCGTCCTCTCGCTCGGCCAGCGCCGCCTCGCGCGCGCCGGCAAGGCCGTCGAGCTGCGCGCGCTCGGCGAGCAGCACAAGGCCGCGCTCGCGCTGGTGCCGCGCACCGCGCCGTCGCCGGAGTCGGTCCACGAGGCGCCCGGCGTGCTCGAGCGGGTCGGCGACGCGCTCTTGACCCTGCGCGATCGCTTCGTGCTGCTGGTCCGGCTGGTCGCCGAGACGTTCGAGCAGTCCGTCGCCGTCCTCATGCGCCGCCGCCGGCTGCCGGCCGGCGCGCTCGCCCACCAGTCGGTGACGATGGGCGTCGACGCGCTGTTCATCGTCGGCCTGCTCGCGTTCCTGATGGGCATGACGATGGCGTTCCAGGGCACGGTGCAGCTCGAGCGGTTCGGCGCCGGCGTCTACGTCGTCGACCTGGTCGGGCTGTCGACGGTCCGCGAGTTCGCGCCGCTCATGACCGCGATCATCCTCAGCGGCCGCGCCGGCGCCGCGATCGCCGCCGAGCTCGGCACCATGCGCGCGGGCGCCGAGATCGACGCGCTCGAGGCGATGGGCGTGAACCCGATCCGCTTCCTCGTCGTGCCGCGGCTCGGCGCGCTGTCGATGATGGTGCCAGCGCTGACGCTCCTCGCGATGTTCTTCGGCATCGCCGGCGGCATGCTGGTCGCCGCGCTCAGCCTCGGCATGTCGCCGCCGGCCTTCATCGACCGGATCGCGGAGCGCGTCGAGCTGCTCGACTTCGTCCACGGCCTCGGCAAGAGCCTGCTGTTCGCCTGGATCATCACGGTCACCGGCGCCTTCTTCGGCCTCCACACGCCGGGCAACGCCCGCGCGGTCGGCGCGGCGACCACCCGCACCGTCGTCGTCTGCATCTTCTTCATCCTGCTCACCGACGCCGCGTTCGCGACGGTGCCGGCGCTGCTGGGAGCGAAGCCATGACGGCGGCCGCCGCGCCGATCGTCGAGTGCCGGGGCGTCACCGTCGGCTACGACCCCGAGCGGCCGACCCTGACCGGCATCGATCTCCGCATCGACGCCGGCGAGATCGTCGTCCTCCTCGGGCCGTCCGGCTGCGGCAAGTCCACGCTCCTGCGCACGCTGACCGGCCTCATGCCGCCGATCGCCGGCGAGGTCCTGCTGTTCGGCGAGCCGTTCTACCAGCTCACCGGCGACGAGCGCCGCGCGCTGCTCCGTCGGACCGGCACGCTGTTCCAGCAGGACGCGCTGTTCGGCTCGATGACGATCGGCGACAACGTCGAGCTGCCGCTGCGCGAGACGACCCGCCTGCCGGGCGCGGTCATCCGCGAGATGGCGGCGATCAAGCTCGGCCTGGTCGGCCTCGCCGGCCTCGGCCACCGCTCGCCGTCGCAGCTCTCGGGCGGCCAGCGCAAGCGCGCCGCGCTCGCCCGCGCGACCGTCCTCGATCCCGAGCTGGTGCTGTGCGACGAGCCGAGCGCCGGCCTCGATCCGACCGTCGCCGCCGGCATCGATCAGACCTTCCTCCGCCTGCGCGCGCTGTTCGGCAGCGCGTTCGTCGTCGTCACCCACGAGATCGAGAGCGCCCGCACGATCGCCGACCGCGCGCTCGTGCTCGCCGGCGGCCGCATCCGCGCGGCGGGCACGATCGCGGAGCTGGTCGACTCGACCGATCCGGTCGTGCGCGGGTTCTTCCACCGGGCGCCGCCCGAGGCGGCCCGGGCCGCCGCCACGAGGACACCATGACCGCCACCAGGGCACAGAAGGTCCGGCTCGGCCTGTTCGGCATCGCGTCGTTCGGCGCGCTGGCGATCGTGCTGGCCGTGTTCGCGGGGCTCCGCTTCTGGGAGCACCACGATCGCTTCGTCATCTACTTCAACGACTCCGTGCTCGGCCTCGAGAACGGCGCGCCGGTCAGCTTCGCCGGCATCAAGGTCGGCAGCGTGAAGGAGATCTCGGTCGCGCCCGACGACCCGCGCAAGGTGAAGGTCACGATCCAGGTGAAGCGCGGGCTGCCGATCCGCACCGACACCACGGCGACCCTGACCTTGACCGGCATCACCGGCCTCAAGGCGATCGACCTGCACGGCGGCGACGTCCGCTCGCCGCGGCTCGCCCCCGGCGGCGTCATCGCGCTCGGCGAGAGCACCCTCGACCGGCTCGAGCGGCAGGCGCGCGGCATGGTCGACCAGTCGCAGGAGATCCTCGAGCACGCCAACCGGGTGGCCGCCAACCTCGAGGAGCTGACCGCGCCGTCGCAGTTCCAGGGCATGGCCGAGATCGTGTCGTCGATGCGGTCGGCGACCGCGGACCTGGCGGCGGCGAGCGCCGACCTGCACGGGATGATCGCCGAGAACCGCGGCGCGATCCGCCGCACGGTCGCGAACGTCGACCACGCGGCCGGCCGGGCGTCGGCGCTGCTCGACGGCGAGGTGCCGCGGCTGGTCGGCGGCGCCGGCGCGCTCGTCGACGAGCTGCGCGCCTTCGTCCGCGACAACGGCGGCTACGTGCGGTCGACGCTGTTCGACCTGCGCCAGGCCGGCCGCAGCTTCAAGGAGCTGGCGCGCGACCTGCGCCAGCGCCCGTCGCGCCTGCTGTTCGCCAGGCCTGCCCACGAGCGTGAGCTGCCATGACCACCGACACCTTGCCCCGCCCGGCGCCGCTGCGCGATCGGCTGTTCATCGCCGGGGTCTTCCTGTTCGTCGCGCTGTCGATCGTCGCCGCCTTCGCCGGCTGCGCGGGGCGGACGCCGCCGACGCGCTACTACGACCTCGCGACGCCGCCGGTCGCGCGCGCGGACCAGGCCGCGGCGGTCGCGCCGGCGGTCGAGCCCATGCTCGCGATCGATCAGCTCGCCACCGACGACGCCTACGACGACGAGCGGATCGTCTACCGCGCGAGCCCGTACCGGCTCGACTACTACGACTACCACCGGTGGAGCGCGCCGCCCGGCGTCATGATCGCCAACTACCTCGAGCGCGCGCTCGAGCGTAGCGGCCGGTTCGGCGCCGTGCTGCGCGAGCCGACCCGCGACACGCCGCTCGTGCTGACCGGGCGGGTCGCCGCGATCGAGGAGGTCGACGTCAGCCGCACCGCGTGGAAGGGCCACCTCGTCCTCGAGCTGCGGCTGGTCGACAACCGCACCGGCGACACCGTCTGGTCGCACCAGTACGACGAGTCGCAGCCGCTCGCCCGCCAGTCGCCCGAGGGGCTGGCCGAGGCGATCACGGCGGCGATGGCCCGCATCGTCCGGCGCGCCGGACCGGAGATCAGCGCGCAGCTCGCCGATCACGTCGCCGACCGGAACGGTCCGTAGCGCCGCCGCAACGATCGGCGCCGGGCGCGGCGCGCGACACGATTGCGGAGCGCGGTGCTGGACCGCGGCCGGCCGGGGTGGCGCAATAGGCCGCGATGGTCGCCACCCCCGGGCCGCGGGCGAGCACGGTCGCGAGCCTGTTCGCGGCCCGCGCCGGCGTCGCGCCCGGCGCCCGCGCGATCGTCGACGAGCGGGGCACGTGGACGTACGCGGCGCTGCGCGAGCGGGTCGCGCGGCTCGCCGGTCACCTGCGCGCGTGCGGCGTGGGCGAGGGCGACCGCGTCGCCGTGCTGTCGCGCAACCGCGGCGAGTACCTCGAGCTGTTCCTCGCGGCCGCGTGGACCGGCGCGATCGTCGCCTGCCAGAACTGGCGGCTCGCCGGCGAGGAGCTGGCGCACTGCCTCGACCTCGTCGAGCCCGCGCTGCTCGTGGCGTCTCCGGACGAGGCGCTCCGGCTGGCGCACCGCCGCGAGCCGCTGCTCGTCCTCGGCGAGGCGTACGAGGCCGCGCTGGCCGCCGCCGCGCCGGTCGCGCACCCGGCGGAGCTCGATCCCGAAGCCGCGCTGCTCGTCCTCTACACGAGCGGCACCACCGGGCTGCCGAAGGGCGCGGTCATCAGCCACCGCGCCGAGATCGTCCGCAACCTGGTCGTGCGCGCGGAGCTCGGCCTCGCCGCCGCCGACAGCTACGTCGCGTGGAGCCCGCTCTACCACATGGGCGGCGCCGAGTACTCGCTGGCGACCCTGATGAGCGGCGGCGCCGTCTTCGTCGTCGACGGCTTCGACGGCGCGCGGCTCGCGGCGATCGTCGAGCGCGAGCCGATCGGCTGGCTCCTGCTCATGCCCGGCATGGTCGGCCGGTTCGCCGACCTGCTCGAGGCGCGCGCGAGCCGCCCGGCGGGCGTCAAGGTGTGCGGCGTGATGGCCGACCTCGTGCCGCCGGCGGATCTCGCGCGGATCACGCGGCTGCTCGGCGCGCCGTACGTCGACACGTTCGGCGCGACCGAGACCGGCAACCCGCCGGCGTCGGCGGGGTTGGTGCCGATCGGCGTCGAGCCCGCGCGGCTGTCGAAGGTGCAGAGCGCCTGGTGCGAGGTCCGCCTGGTCGACGAGACGGGCGCCGACGTCGCCCCCGGCCAGCCCGGCGAGCTGTGGATGCGCGGCCCGACGCTCTTCAGCGGCTACTGGCGCGCGCCCGAGGCCAGCGCGGAGGCGTTCGCCGGCGGCTGGTTCCACACGGGTGACGTCTTCGTCCGGAACCCGGACGGCACCCTCGACTTCGTCGATCGCCGCAAGTACCTCATCAAGAGCGGCGGCGAGAACGTCTACCCGGCCGAGGTCGAGCGGGTGCTGCTCGCCGATCCGCGGGTCGCCGAGGCCGCGGTCGTGCGCCGCCGCGACGCGCGGTGGGGCGAGGTGCCGGTCGCGTTCGTCGCCCGCCGCGATCCGGCGCTGACCGCCGACGAGCTGCTCGCGGCCTGCCGGGACCGGCTGGCCGGCTACAAGCGCCCGCGCGAGGTGCTGTTCCTCGACTACGCCGCCTTCCCGCGCAGCGCGTCGGGCAAGGTGCTGCGCCACGAGCTCGAGCGGAGGCTGCGGTGACGGCGACGACCGAGCTGTGCCACGCGACCGCCGACGAGATCGTCGTGCGCGGCAAGAGCCTGCCGCGCGAGCTGATCGGCCGGCGCACCTTCACCGAGCTCATCCACCTGGCGCTCACCGGCCGCGAGCCGACCGCCGCGCAGACCGCGGTGCTCGACGCCTGCCTGGTCACGCTGATGGAGCACGGGTTGACGCCGAGCGCGATCGCGACCCGGCTGGTCTACGGCAGCGCGCCGGAGGCGATGCAGGGCGCGGTCGCCGCCGGCCTGCTCGCGGTCGGCAGCGTCTTCGTCGGCACCACCGAGGGCTGCGCGGCGCTGCTCGCGCGCGTCGTCCGGTCGCCGGACAGTGCGGCCGAGGCCGCCGCGATCGTCGCCGAGGCGCGCGCCGCCGGGGCCCGGCTGCCCGGCTTCGGCCATCCGGTCCACCGCCCGGTCGATCCGCGCACGGTCGCGCTCCTCGCGCTCGCCCGCGAGGTCGGCGGCCATGGCGCCCACTGCGAGGCGCTGGCGGCGCTGTCGGCGGCGGTCGACGCGGCGGCCGGCAAGCCGGTGCCGGTCAACGCGACCGGCGCGGTGGCGGCGCTCCTCTGCGACGCCGGCCTGCCGCCCGCGATCCTGCGCGGCATCGCGCTCATCAGCCGGTGCGCCGGCCTGGTCGCCCACGTCCGCGAGGAGCAGGAGACGCCGGCGATGCGCGCGCTGTGGGAAGCCGGCGAGGCGGCGGTACCCTACCAGCCAGGCGCGCCCGCGCCGGCGCCCGCGCCGGACGCCGCGCCGGAGCCCGACGAAGGAGCACGATGAGCGCCACCCACCCGCCGCCGAGCGGCATCAAGGGCCTGCACCACAACGCCTACCGCTGCAGCGACTCCGAGCGCACGCGCCAGTTCTACGAGGACTTCCTCGGCCTGCCGCTCGCCGCGACGCTCGAGATCGGCACGACCAAGACCGGCCGCGCCTGCCAGCACCTGCACACCTTCTACCGGCTCGACGACGGCAGCTTCCTCGCCTTCTTCGAGGCGCCCGACATGCCGTTCGACTTCAAGCAGCAGCACGACTTCGACCTGCACCTCGCGCTCGAGGTCGACCGCGACCACCTGCTCGCGATGCTGGCGAAGGGCAAGGAGCGCGGCCTCGAGGTGCGCGGCATCTCCGACCACGGCTTCATCGACTCGATCTACTTCCGCGATCCCGACGGCTACGTCATCGAGCTGACGACGAAGCGGGAAGGGCGCCACGCCGACACCGACCCGGCCGTCAGCCAGGCGCGCGCCAAGCTCGATCGCTGGCAGGCCAGCAAGCGGGCCTGAGCCGCGCCCACGATTTCGCGCCACGTCCACGACCGTCCACGAGGAGAACCATGTCCACGCTGCTCCACATGCTGCCGCCCAGCGTCAACAACCTGACCGTGCGCGTCTTCCTGCGCGCCTCCGGCCTGCCGTTCGAGGAACAGAACGCGTGGGGCAAGACCCGCACGCCGGAGTTCCTCGCCAAGGTCCCGGCCCACCTGACGCCGGCGATCGAGGACTCCGATCACCCGCGCGGCGCCATGTGGGAGAGCTGCGCGATCATGATGTACCTCGCCAACCAGCACAAGCTGGAGAAGCTCTACCCGAGCGACCCCGGCAGGCGCGCGCTCGTCGACTCGGCGAACTTCTACCTGACCGCGACGCTCTACCCGCTCGTCGCGCGCGCGACCTACCCGCGGCTCGGCTTCCCGACCTACCCGGGCGAGGTCAGCTCGACCGAGGGCGTGTCGCCGGAGCTGAAGTCGTCGGCGCGCGATGCGTGCGAGGCCGCGCTCGCCGAGCCGCTCGAGGTCTTCCACACCTACTTCATCCGCGACGGCTTCATCGGCGACGGCGACTCGCCGTCGATCGCCGACATCCGCCTCGCCGCGACGCTCGAGTTCCTCGCGATGGGCGACAGCGCGCTGCCCGACTGGGCGAAGGCGTACGTCGAGCGGGTCGAGAACGCGCTCGGCAAGGCGTACAGCGAGCCGGCCGCCGACGTGCGCGGCTTCATCGCCCACGTGAAGAGCAAGGCCTGAGCGGGCCGTGGGGGAGGGCGAGCTGCCGGCGGTCGAGGTCCTCGCGCGCGAGCCGGACCGCGTCGTGTTCGGCGCCGGCGCCGAGCGGCTGACCGCCGGCCTGCTCGCCGAGCTGGGCGCGCGCCGCGTGCTGCTCGTCGCCCAGGCCCGTCACACCGACGGCGCCGAGCGGGTGGCGGCCGCGCTGGGGGCGCGCGCCGCCGGCGTCTTCACGACCGACGTCCCGCAGGTGCCGGCGGAGGTGGCGTCGGCCGCCGCCGCGCGCGCCCGCGAGCTCGACGTCGACTGGGTCCTCGCCCACGGCGGCGGCACCCCGATGGGCATCGCCAAGGCGATCGCCCTCGAGCTGCCGGTCTTGCTGGCGGCGGTGCCGACGACCTACGCGGGCTCCGAGCGCACCGACATCTGGGGCATCAACCAGGACGGGCGCCGCACCACCGGCCGCGATCCGCGCGTGCGCCCGCGGCTGGTCGTCTACGATCCGACGCTGACCGTCGGCCTCGACCGGGCGACGTCGCTCGACTCGCTGTTCAACGCGCTCGCCCACAGCGTCGAGGCGCTGTACGCCGCCGACGCGACCGCCGACGCCCGCGGCGCCGCGCTCGGCTCGCTCGAGCCGCTCGTCGCCGGCATCCGGGCGGTCGCCGGCGCGCCGGACGACCTCGGTGGGCGGACGCTCGCGCTGCGCGGCTCGGCGCTGGCGGCGACGTCGCTCGGCGGCGCCAGCATGGGCCTGCACCACAAGCTCGCCCACGTGCTCGGCGCGCTCGGCGCCCCGCACGCGCGCACCCACGCGCTGCTCCTGCCGTACACGTTCGGCTTCAACGCGCCGGCCGCGGTCGACGCGGTGCGCGCGCTCCACCGCGCGTGGGGCGCCGACGATCCGCCCGGCTTCCTCTACGACCTCCAGCGGTCGCTCGGCCTGGCGACGTCGTTGCGCACGCTCGGCATCACGGCCGAGCAGGCGCGGACGATCGCCGACGAGGTCCTCCACCTGCGCTATCCGAACCCGCGGCCGATCGATCGCGAGGCGCTGCTGGCGCTCCTCGACGACGCGCTGCACGACCGGCGGCCGTCGCTGCGCACGCGGCGCCTCGCCATGCCGGCCGGCGCCACCGGCCCGCACGCGCCGGTCGCCGTCACCGTGCGCGGCGCGCCGGTCGAGCGGGCCCGCGCGGTCCTCCTCGCGCTGCACGGCCGCGGCGCCTCGGCCGATCGCTTCGCCGCCGAGCTCGAGCGGCGCCTCGGCCCGCGCGACGACGTCGCGATCGTCGCCCCGCAGGCGGCCGACAACACCTGGTACCCGAAGCCGTTCACCGCGCCGCCCGACGACAACCAGCCGTGGCTCGCCAGCGCGCTCTCCGTCGTCGAGGCGCTGTGGCGCCACCTCGCGGACGCGGCCGGCGCCGAGCGCGTGATCGTCGCGGGCTTCTCGCAGGGCGCCTGCCTCGCCCTCACCTGGCTGTCGCAGACGGCCTCGCGGCCGCGCCAAGTGCTGGCCTGGAGCGGCGCGCCGACGTCGCTGCCCGGCGCCGACTGCGCCGCCGCCCGCGGCGTCGAGCTCTACCTCGGCACCGCCGCCGGCGATCCGTGGGTGAGCCGCGAGCTGGTCGAGGCCGGCGCGGCGCGCTTCACCGCCGCCGGCGCGCGCGTCGAGCTCTCGCTGGTCGCCGGCGACGTCCACGGCATCCATCCGCCCGACGAGCTGGCGCTCCGCCGCGCCGTCGAGCGGGCCGCCGGCGGCGGGCTCGCCTACCAGGCCGGCTACGGCAACGCGCTCGCCTCCGAGGCGCGGCCCGGCGCCCTGCCGCGCGCGCAGAACAGCCCGCGCCGCGTGCCGTACGGCCTCGTCGCCGAGCAGGTGAACGGCACCGGCTTCACCGTCCGGCGGGCGGACAACCGCCGGACCTGGATGTACCGGCTGCGCCCGCAGGTCGTCGACCGGCCGTTCCGCGCGCGGGCCCACGGCAGCTTCGTCGGCGACTTCGGCGCCGGCATCCCGACGCCGGAGCTGCTCGGCTACCGGCCGCTCGAGCTGCCGGCGGCGCCGACCGACTTCCTGTCGTCGCTGACCACCTTCGCCGGCGCCGGCGACGCGTCGCTCGGCCGCGGCGCGGCGATCCACCTCTACGCGGCGACCGCCGACATGGAGCGCACCGCCTTCTGCGACGTCGACGGCGATCTCGTCGTCGTCCCCGAGCGCGGCCGCCTGCACGTGCAGACCGAGCTCGGCCGCCTCGACGTCGCGCCGGGCGAGCTGGTGATCCTGCCGCGCGGCCTCCGCTTCCGGGTCGCCTTGCCCGACGGCGCCGGCCGCGGCTTCGTCGCCGAGGTCTTCGACGGCCACCTGGCGCTGCCGGAGCGCGGCCCGATCGGCGCCAACGGCCTCGCCGACGAGCGCCACTTCCTCGCGCCGACCGCCGCGTTCGAGGACGACGCCCGGCCGTGGACGATCGTCGTCCGCCAGGGCGGCCGGCTGTGGGAGGTCGACGCGCCGCACGGGCCGTTCGACGTCGTCGCCTGGCACGGCCGCTACGCGCCGTTCAAGTACGACCTGATGGCGTTCAACAGCCTCGGCAGCGTGAGCTTCGATCACGCCGATCCGTCGATCATGACGGTGCTCACCTGTCCGCTCGACGGACAGGGCCGCAACGCGCTCGACATCGGCGTGTTCCGCGGCCGCTGGGACGTCGCCGAGCACACCTTCCGGCCGCCGTTCTTCCACCGCAACGCCGCCAGCGAGTTCAACGGCGTCCTCCGCAGCCCGGCCGGCAGCCGGTGGAGCCCGGGCGGCTTCACGTACACGCCGTACCTCACGCCGCACGCGATCTCGGCGCGCGGCTACGAGGCGACGGTCACCGCGCCCGACGACGTCGCCGACCGTCCCGAGCGCCTCACGGAAGACTCCCTCTGGATCCAGTTCGAGAGCGCGTACGGCCTGAAGGTGATGCCGTGGATGCTCGAGCACCCGGCGCGCGATCGCGAGCACCTCGCCGCCTTCGCCGACTACCGGCCGCGCGCGATCGTCCCGTAGCGCGCGTCGAAGCGGCCGGGCGGGGCGGGTCCGCCCGTCGTGGCGTGGGCGAACCGGGGCGATCGGTCACCGGGAATCGCCGGCGCGCGCGTCGGGCCGTGCGCGAGGAACGGTCAGCGCCGAAGTCGGCGGCGCGCCGTCGTGGCCCGCCCCTTGCTCTGCCTCCGATCATCATGGCGGCGATGCACACCGGGACGATGTCGGAGCGATTCGCGTTCGGGCGCGACGAGCACGGGCGCGACGCGTTCGACGGCGAGGTGCGCCACGCAGTGCGCCCGACGACGGCGCTGATCGGGCGGCTGCTGATGTCGTCGATCTTCCTCGTGTCGGGCTTCCACAAGCTCGTCGATCCGTCGGGAACGATCGCGGCGATGAGCAGCCAGGGCGTGCCCGCGCCGGGCGTGCTGCTGTGGATCGCGGCGTTCGCCGAGCTCGCCGGCGGCGTCGCGCTCCTGACCGGCTTCCTGACCCGGCTCGGCGCGCTCGGCCTGTTCCTCTACCTCATCCCGACGACGCTCGTCTTCCACCGCTTCTGGGACGCGAGCGGCCCGATGGCGATGCTGCAGCAGGCGAACTTCCTCAAGAACCTGACCATCATGGGCGGCCTCCTCATGCTCGTCGCCCACGGCCCCGGCCGCTACAGCCTCGATCACAAGCTGCACACGACGATCCATCACCACGGTCCGGTCGGAAGGCGGGCTCCGCAGTAATGCTGCGGCACCGCTGGAAGACCCCGGCCCTCGCGTTCCCGTGAACGCGGCGGCAGCAGGAGCTCGGCCACGAACGTTCCCGGGCTCCTTCCCTTGTCCCTGCGCGCGTGCAGCGACTCGCGCCGGTCTCGCCGACCGTCGCCGTCTCGGCGCGGCCGCCGGAGGTGCCCGACCTGGCGGGAGGCAAACGGCGGCTCGCGAAGCGCGGCTCGCGTATGCTGGCGCGGTGGAGCTGACGGCCGCCATCCGGGGCACGCGCTACCGGTTCGACTCGGTGAAGGAGGTGCTGGCGCGCGCGAACCCGCCGAAGAGCGGCGATGACCTGGCGGGGATCTCGGCGCGCGATCCGATCGAGCGGGTCGCGGCGCGCGCGGTGCTCGCCGACCTGACGCTCGCCGAGCTGCGCGCCAACCCGGTCGTCCCGTACGAGGAGGACGAGCTGACCCGCGCCGTCGAGGACCGGCTCGACGAGGCCGCGTTCCGCGCGGTCGGCCACCTGTCGGTCGGCGAGCTGCGCGAGTGGCTGCTCGAGCCGGCGACCACCGGCACGACCCTGCGCGCGGTCGCGCCCGGCCTCACGCCGGAGATGGCGGCGGCGGTCTGCAAGCTGATGTCGAACCTCGACCTGATGACCGTCGCGTCGAAGTGCGAGGTCGTCGTCCGCGCGCGCACCACGCTCGGCCTGCCCGGCCGCATGAGCTCGCGGCTCCAGCCGAACCACCCGTCCGACGACCTCGAGGGCATCCTGGCGTCGACGCGCGAGGGGCTGGCGTACGGCTGCGGCGACGCCGTCATCGGCATCAACCCGGCGACCGACTCGCCGGCGTCGACCGCGGCGATCCTGCGCGGCGTCGACGAGCTGTGCCGCGCCAACGGGGTGCCGACCCAGAACTGCGTGCTGTCGCACATCACCTGTCAGCTCAAGGCGCTCGACCTCGGCTGCCCGATGGACCTGATGTTCCAGTCGCTGGCCGGCAGCGAGGCGGCGAACCGGGCGTTCGGCATCGACGTCGCGCTCCTCGACGAGGCGTGGGCCACCATGAAGGAGCGCGGCGCGACCGGTGGCCCCAACGTCATGTACTTCGAGACCGGCCAGGGCTCGGCGCTGTCGTCGGCGGCGCACCACGGCGCCGATCAGGTGACGCTCGAGGCGCGCTGCTACGGGCTCGCGCGCCGTTACCGGCCGTTCCTGGTCAACACCGTCGTCGGCTTCATCGGCCCCGAGTACCTCGAGGACGGCCCGCAGATCAGCCGCGCCGCGCTCGAGGACCACTTCATGGGCAAGCTGCTCGGCCTGCCGATGGGCTGCGACGCCTGCTTCACCTACCACGCGCGGATGAGCCAGGACGAGCTCGAGAGCCTGAAGGTCCTGCTCGGCGCCGCCGGCTGCACCTACCTGATGAGCCTGCCGGTCGGCGACGACATCATGCTCAACTACCAGTCGACGAGCTTCCACGACATCCCGTCGGTGCGGCGGCTGCTCGGCAAGCGGCCGACGCCGGAGTTCGACGCCTGGCTCGACGCGCGCGGCATCATGCGCGGCCTCGAGCTGGGACCGCGCTTCGGCGACGTCGAGGTGCTGCGGTGAGCCGCTCGCACGCGCAGTCGGCGACCCGCGCGATGGTGGCGGCCCTGCGGGCGCGGCTCGACGGCGGACCGGTGCTGGCGCCGCCGCCACCGCTGCCGAAGATCGAAGCGCCGCCGGCGCGCGTCTACGTGCCGCGCCGCGAGGAGTCGGCGTACGCGGCGAAGGCGGCGCGCCACACGACAGCGCTGGTCGGCATCGGCCACGTCGGCACCCGCTACGCGACCGACGTCGTGCTGCAGTTCCAGGCGGAGCTGGCGGTCGCCCACCAGGCGGTCGCCGCCGAGCTGCCCGACGGCTTCGCCGAGGCGAACGGCTTCGTGCCGCTGCGGTCGCGGGTCGGCGGCCACCGCGAGTTCCTCCTTCGTCCGGATCTCGGACGAAGGCTCGACGACGAGTCGCTCGCCCGCTGGCGGCGCGAGGGGGAGCGTGGCGTCGACGTCCAGGTCATCCTCGCCGACGGGCTGTCGGCGGTCGCCTGCCAGGGCAGCGGCCCGGCCCTGTACGCGGCGGTCCGCGACGCCTGCCAGGCGCGCGGGCTGACCGTCGGCACGCCGTGCTGCGCGCGGTTCGCGCGGGTGTGGCTCGAGGACGAGATCGGCCAGGAGGTCGGCGCGAAGGTGGCGATCATCCTCCTCGGCGAGCGGCCCGGCCTCGGCACCGGCGATGGCCTGTCGGCGTACCTCGTGTACGGTCCGAAGGTCGGCAAGACCGACGGCGATCGCAACATGATGAGCAACCTCCACCCGCGCGGCACGCCGATCGACGTCGCCGCGGTCCGCCTGGCCGCGCTGGCGCAGGCGATGATCGCGCAGGGGACGAGCGGCGTCGCGCTCGAGCTCGCGAAGGTCGAGGGCGGGGCCGGCGGCCGCGACTACCGCGCGCCGCAGCTCCGCCAGCGCCTCGTCGAGCGTGGCGCCGGCGGCGGAGGAGCGGCTCCGCGCGGCCCGGCGCAGGTCGGCGCGCGCGGCGGCGGGGCGGCGATCGAGCACGGCCGGGGAGGGACCCGATGATCCTCGAGCCGATCGTCCCGACCGTGCTGTCGGTCCGGCGCCTGCCGCACGCCGACCCCGCGCTGCTCGCCGCGTACGGCGCGGATCCCGCGCGCCACGTCGCGCTCGGCCTCGTCACCTGCGATCAGGACGACGCGATGTACGTCGCGCTCGACGAGGCGACCAAGCACGCCGAGGTCGACGTCGTCTTCGCGCGCAGCTTCTACGCCGGCGCCGCCCACGCGAGCGGCCGCCTGTCGGGCGAGATCCTCGGCGTCATCGCCGCCGGCGAGCCGCAGTCGATCGACGACGGCCTCGCCGCGATCCTGCGCTGCCTCGAGCACGACGCCTGCTTCTACGACGCCGACGGCCACCGGACCGTGACCGTCTTCCCGCACGTCATCAGCGCGCTCGGCCGCTACCTCTCCGCCGAGGGCGGCCTCGCGCCCGGCGAGCCGATGGCCTACCTGGTCGCGCCGCCGCTCGAGGCGACGATCGCCCTCGACGCCGCGCTCAAGGCGGCCGCCGTCCGCGCCGTGAAGATCCAGCCGCCGCCGACCGAGACCAACTTCGCCTGCGCGTGGCTCACCGGCCTCGAGCCCGGCGACCTGTCCGCCTGCACCGCCGCCGCCGCCGCCTACGCCGCCGCGGTCGTCGACGTGGCGGCGAAGCCCCGCTGATCCGCCGGCTGCGAGGTTGATCCAGGGGGCCGGCGCGTGCACGCTGGGCGCAGGTGGTCGTCCCGCCAGGAGTCTCCATGCGCACCCAGTCCTCCATCCTCCTCCTCTCGATCCTCGGCGCGCTCGCGCTGTCCGCCTGCGGCGGCGATGACGGCGGCGGCAGCAGCTCCGGCGTCGACACGTCGAAGAAGCTGGTCGACCTCTCGGCGTCGGACAAGCAGACGTTCTGCGCGTGGCGCGTCGCCACCGAAGGCGGCGAGGGTCACTCGACGGACTGCGGCGATGGGATCACCATCACGACCGGGTCGGTGGCCGAGTGCGTGAGCGGCTTCGACAGCTTCTCGGCGTCGTGCACGGCGACGGTCGGCGACGCCGAGGGCTGCGTCGAGGCGTCGGCGGCCAACGAGTGCGATCCCGGCTCGGCCTGCGACGCGATCTTCGCCTGCATCACCAACTGATCACGGCGCGTCGGCGGCGGCGTCGACGGCGGGAGCGGGGGCCGCGCCGATGCGGGCGCACTCGGCGAGCGGCGCGCCGGTGTTGTCGCGGGCGACGTCGCCGGGCGTGCGCGTGATCATCAGATCCGCGAGCGGGTCGTCGGCGGCGCGGTGGGCCTCGAACGTCTCGACGATCGCGGTCGCGCGCAGCCGCGTCGAGTCCGCGGGGTCGACGACGAAGCCGCCGGTCACCAGCACGGTGCCGTCGGGCAGCCGGGTCAGGCGCTCGCCGTAGCGCGCGACGCCGAGCGCGCCGGCCGGCGAGGCGAACGGGCCGCTGCCGTCGACCTCGAACCGCACGCTCTGCGCCGACGGGCAGACGACCGTCCGCGCGCAGGCGCCGCCCGGCCGCGCGCCGCCGGCCGCCAGCACGCCGCCGTCCTGCAGCGCGATCGCGTCGGGATACGCGACCGCCTCCGCCGCGCCGGTCTCGAGCGCGGTCGCCGCCAGGGACGTGTTCGACACCCGCGCCGCCAGCGCGGCCGGCCCGCTGTCCTCGACGCCGCCGGAGCCGAGGTGCAGCCCGCCGTAGACGATGACGTGATCGACCAGCAGCGCCGCCGCGTGGTACGCGCGGTTCATGGCGGCGGTGTCGCTCGGCCCGGCGTCGACGGCCGGCGTCGCCGCGAGACCGGTCAGGTGATCGACCGCGCGCACGCTCGCCTGGTCCGAGGCGAGGTCGCCGCCGAAGACGATCGCGTCGCCCGACGGCAGCATCGTCACCGTCGCGCCGACCCGCGCGCGGCCGCCGACCGTGCCGGCCACCGTGCCGTCGGTCGCGTGGATCGCCTCGACGAGGTCGGTCGCGCTGCCGTTCATCGTGCGGCCGCCGACGATCGCCAGCGCGCCGCCCGGGTAGGCGACCGGGCTCGCGCTCGCCTCGGTGCGCAGCGCCGGCCCGTTGGCGCCGACCTCGCTGCGCGTGAACGACCGCGACTCCGGGTGGTACGTGAGCAGCTCGGCGGGCAGCCCGCGCGCGCCGTAACGGCCGCGCGCGATGTCGACGCCGGCCGGCTGCCACGGCGGCGCGCCGGCCCCGCCCGGCACCGCCGCGACGTTGCCCGTCGACGTCGGATCGTCGTTGACGCCGATGCCGCCGAGCCCGAGCCGGTGGT
>DASZXE010001029.1:0-5006 GCA_035546475.1 Kofleriaceae bacterium | reverse complement strand
CGCCACCCGCGCCGCCCGCACCGCTCGCACCGCCGGCATCAGGCCCTGGCGCCGCCGGCTTGCGCCCGCGCCACCGCCGCCAGCACCTGCGCCGCGCGCTCGCAGCCGGCGCGATCGACGTCGAGGTGGGTGACCAGCCGCAGCCGGGTCGCGTTCATCGTCGAGCAGCGCACGCCGACCGCGCCGCACGCGGTCACCAGCTCGCTCGCCACCAGCGGCGCCGCGACCTCGATCATGACGATGTTGGTCTCGACCTTCGCGAGGTCGACGGCGAGCCCGGGCACGCCCACCAGCAGCTCCGCCATCCGCCGCGCGTTGGCGTGGTCCTCGGCGAGCCGCGCGCGGTGGTGCTCGAGCGCGTACAGCCCGCCGGCCGCGAGGATGCCGGCCTGCCGCATGCCGCCGCCGTACATCTTGCGGAAGCGGTGGCAGCGCGCGACCAGCTCCTTGCTGCCGGCCACGAGCGAGCCGACCGGCGCCCCGAGGCCCTTCGACAGACAGACGCTCACCGTGTCGAAGCCGGCGGCCAGCTCGCGCTCGGGCCTGCCGGTGGCGACCGCCGCGTTCCACAGCCGCGCGCCGTCGAGGTGCGCGCTCATGCCGAGCGCGCGCGTCGCCGCCAGCACGTCGGCGAGCTGCGCCGCCGGCCAGACGGTGCCGCCGCCCATGTTGTGCGTGTTCTCGATCTCGACGACCGTCGTCGGCGACAGGTACGAGATCGCCGGCTTGTAGGCGGCGCGCACCTGGTCGGCGGTGAAGCGGCCGTCGCCGGGCAGCACCTGCGCCTGCGCGCCCGCCAGCGCGGCCAGCGCGCCCGACTCGAAGCGCCAGCAGTGGGCGTCCTGGCCGACGATGACCTCCTCGCCGGGCCGGGTCAGCGCGCGCAGCGCGACCTGGTTCGCCATGGTGCCGCTCGGCACGAACAGCGCCGCCGGGTAGCCGAGCAGCTCGGCGACGGTCTCCTCCAGGCGCCGCACGGTCGGGTCCTCGCCGTAGACGTCGTCGCCGACCTCGGCCGCCGCCATCGCCGCCCGCATCGCCGCGGTCGGCTGGGTCACCGTGTCGGAGCGCAGGTCGATCGATCGCGAGGTCGAGCCGGGCATCGGCCCGCACTCTACCCTATGGGGTCGCGGGGGGCGCCGGAGCCGCCCCGGGCGCAGGCGAGGGCGCAGGCGACGGCGCAGGCCCGGGCCCAGCTCCGGGCGCCGGCGACGGCGCAGGCCCCGACGGCCCCGGCGAGACCCGGTCGCGCGTCGGCGGCGCCGGCGGCGGCTCACCCAGCTCGTCGCGCAGCTTCGCCTCGAGCTTGTCGAGCAGCACCGCCTCGACGTAGCTCGGCTGGCCCTCGATCGTGAGCACGATCTTCGCCGCCGGCCGCCCCGCCGAGTCGGCGCCGACCAGCTCGAGCGACCCCGGGTACGTCTTCTTGTCCTCGGTCAGCTCGAACATCACGTAGCCGGCGTCGGCGTCCTTCTCGACGATCCGGGCGCCGACGTCGATCCGCAGGAACCGCACCGCGGTCGGGAAGACCTTCGCCGGCGCGTACACGACCACGCGGTCGCTGCGGGCCCACGCGAGCGGCGCCGCCACCAGGCCGGCGGCGAGCGTGCAGCAGAAGAGGAAGGCGGCGACGCGGCGGATCACGCCCCGCCAGGTTCGCCGGCCGCGGGCTCGGGGTCCAGTTTTCGCGAGGCGCGCAGCTCCGCGAACGACACGTGCTGCGACGCCATCCCCAGCACGCCCATGCCGACGTACCAGACGACCTGCAGCAGGTGGATGAAGATCGCGTACGCCAGGACGGTCGCGTACAGCTTGTCCAGGCCGTGCGCCGCGGCGTACTTCGAGTCGGCCGCCGCGGGCCCGAGGTAGAGCGAGACGCCGAGCATCGTGAACCACTGGAACTGGCCGACGAGCCCCGGCGAGTTCGGCAGCGTGATGCCGACCGCGACCAGGCCCATGGTCGCGAACGCGCCGACCATCGACAGCGGCAACCCGAAGCCGCGCGCGAGCAGCCAGGTCGCGAAGCCGTTCGCGATCCAGTACGCCGCGCTCCACGCGCCGAACGCCGCCAGGTTCTTGCGGTCGCGCAGCACCGCGAGGCCGCGGATCATGTCGAGCAGCTTGTGCTCGATCACCGCGGCGATCCGCGGCGCGAACCGCGGCAGGAGCGTGAGCTTGAGCGAGAAGCGCACGGTCTGCTCCGGCCACCGCATCGAGCAGAGGAGGAAGACCAGCGCCGCCGCGAAGACGCCGAGCGCGGCGTAGGCGGTCGGCATCATCCAGCCGGGCGCGTGCGGCCCGCGCAGCGCGAAGAAGCAGACGAAGACGAGGATCGAGACGACCAGGCCGTCGATGATGCGCTCGACCGCGACGGTGCCGAGCGCCTGCGACGCCGACAGCTCGCCGCGCCGCCGGATGAGCGCCGGCCGGACGAACTCGCCGAGCCGCGCCGGCAGCACCAGGATCGCCATGAAGCCGACCGACGACACCGCGAGCAGCCGCGAGAAGCTGACGCGCACGCCGAGCGGCGCGAGCAGGTAGTGCCACCGCCACGACCGGCACAGGTGGATGAACGCGAGCAGGAGGTAGAAGCCGAGCACGTACGGGACGAAGGTCGCCAGATCGAGGTCGTGGAGGACGTCCTTCAGGTTCCTGATCGCGTCGTGCGACGGCCACATCAGCCACAGGAACAGCACGAGCATGCCCAGGCTGATGACGAGGTTGATGGCCAGCTTCATGGACGACTCACGCGCGGACTACTCGGGCAGCTCGCCGGCCAGCGCGGCGCGCGGGCCGTCGTCGAGGAGCCGGCTGACGGCGGCGGCGCCCAGCCGCTTCTGCACCCAGGCGATGCCCTCGGCGGCGACCCGGACGTCCTCGAGGGTGTGGGCGTCGCTCGTCACCGCGGCGGCGATGCCGTCCTCGACGAGGTGGCGGGCCATCTTCTGCTGGCGCTTGCCGTGGTAGCCGGCCAGCGCCCCGAGATCGACGACGAACGCGCAGTTCGCGCGCAGGCGCTCGACGAGGTCGCGGTCGTCCCACAGCGCCTCGTAGCGCTCCGGGTGGGCGAGGATCGGCGCCTTGCCCGCCATCCGCAGGCGGAACAGGTGATCGACGAGCCCGACCGGCAGGAGCTGCGGGCGCAGCTCGACGAGGAACGCGTCGCCGTCGTCGTAGGCGGGCACCGTCCCGTGCTGCGTCCGCTCGAAGAACACATCGTCCCACATGTTCTCGGCGGCGAGGCGCAAGGTCGGCGCGCCCGCGCCCGCGGCGGCGAGCGCGGCCTGCACGCCGGCGAACGCCTGATCGATCGCCGCGCGGGTCGGCATGAACTGACCGGCCTTCTGGTGCGGCGTCGCATAGACGTCGGTGAAGCCGAGCGCCGCCAGCCCGCCCAGCATCGCGCGCGCGGTCGCGAGGTCGCGCGCGCCGTCGTCCAGCCCGGGCAGGACGTGGCTGTGCAGGTCGAGGAAGCCCACGAGTGACGCGGTGTAGCGCAGGAACGACGTCGGTCGCAACAGGGCCGCGAGGCCAGGGCGACCCGCGCCACGGAGCGCTCGCGCGTGCGCGCGAGATCGGCGAGGCGCGTTCGTCGCGCGGGCCGCGCCGCAACCGGCCCGAGGCCTTGGTGTCCTCGGTTCTGCGCCGTTGCCGGCCCGGATCGACCGTGATAGAGATCAATGGGTTCCCGACGGATGTGGCCGCCGGGCTGCCTTCCGTTTCAGGTGTTACAGGCGCGGTGTGACCGCGCGAGGATGACCATGGCCCAGACCGAGAAGCGTGAGAGCTCCGTCCTGTTCTCGTTGCGCGAGCTCCGCTCGATCGAGGAGACCCGCGTCAAGGAAGAGGAGGATGCCGCCAAGGCGGCCGAGGAGGCGCGCATCCGGGCCAAGATGGACGAGGAGCGGCGCGGGCGCGAGGCCGAGGAGGCCAAGGTGCGCGCCGCCGAGGAGGCCGCCCGCCGCGAGCGCGAGGCCGCCGAGCAGCGCGCCCGCGAGGACGCGGTCCGCGTGCAGGAGGCCGAGGCCCGCCACCGCGCCGAGCAGATGGCGCAGCTCGAGGCGCAGCGCCTGCAGCACGAGATGGAGCTGCGGCGGCGCGAGGTCGAGAAGAAGCGGCCGACCTGGCTGCTCATCACCGTCGGCGTGGCGCTGATCGGCACCGTGATCGCGATCATCCTCGTGATCCAGAACCAGAAGAGCAAGGAGGCCGCCGACCGCAAGCGGCGCGACGCCGAGACCGCGGCGGAGACGGCCAAGAAGAAGCAGGAGCAGGCGGAGGCCGACCAGCGCGAGCTGGCCCGTCAGCTCGGCGAGCTCAACTCGACCGTCGAGGAGCTGAACAAGGAGATGGCGGACGCGGACACGGCGCTCAAGAACGCGTCGAGCCAGGCGGACCGCGACCGGGTCGCGGCGCAGCAGGCCGAGATCCGGCGCAAGCAGGCCGAGGCGCAGAAGCGGCTCGACAAGGTCCGCGCCGGCGTGAAGCTGAAGTGCCCGCCGGACCAGCCGCTCTGCTGAGCGCGCGGTCCTGCACCGGCTGATGGCGGCGCCCGCGAGGCGCCGCTCGCATTTTCGGCGGCGGCGGCGGTGGCGACGGGCGGCGGGGCAGGTCCGGGCGGAGCGATCGCGACGTCTCGCCGCCGTCGACGAGAGCCGGCCGCGGCGGTACGCTGGAAGCACACGCTGGATCGGAGGACCTGATGGCTCCCGAGACCTTGCCCGTGCTGCGATGTGAGTCCCGCCGGAGGCCGCCCGAGCCCCGCTGGGGCGTGCTGGCGGCGGTCGTCGTGCTGCTGGCCTCGACGGTCGACGCGCTGTGGCTGGTGCCCGCCCAGCACGCCTCCGACACGCTCGATCCGTTCGGGGTGCGCTACCGCTGCTTCGACCTGGTGCCGGCGGAGCTGGTGCCCGACGCGCCGGCCGACCCGCACGTCGTGGCCGAGGCGCCGGCCGCGCCCGCGCACGCGCCGACCGCGTCGGTCCGGGTCGACGGCGTCCTCCTGA
>DASZXE010001028.1:0-3059 GCA_035546475.1 Kofleriaceae bacterium | reverse complement strand
CGGCTGCAAGAGGATGCTGCCGTCGTCGCGGCCGACCGCGTACCGCACCGGCGCGCCGGGCAGGAGCGTCCACGCCCCGCCGGCCGGCACGTGCGCGGGCGCGCCCACGTCGCCGGCGAGCGCGGTGACGAGCTGCCGGTGATCGCGGCCGACGGAGACGACGTGGGTCCCGGCCGCGTCGACGCCGAGCGCCATCACCGCGCCGTGGTGCTCGGCGAGCACGCGTCCGCTGCCCGGATCGACGGCGCCGCCGCGCACCGCCCACGCGCGGATCTTGCCGTCGTCGCCGGCGGCGAGGAGCGTCGCGCCGTCAGGCGTGAAGAGGACATGCCGGGTGTCGTCGTCGATCGGCCCGAGCTCGACGGCGGCGCGCAGCGGCGTCGCGACGTTCCACACGCGGACGACGCGGTCCTCGCCGCCGGACGCGAGCAGCGCGCCGTCGGGCGAGAAGGCGACCGCGTCGGTGCCGCCCGGGTGGCCGGCGAGGATCGGCCCCGCGACGCCGGCGCCGTCGAACAGGGCGATCGGCCCGGCGGCGGTCGCGGCGGCGACGAGGTTGCCGTCGCCGCGCGCGGCCAGGGCGTTGACCGGCGCGTGGAGGTCGATCGGGTCCGCGCCCGGCCACGCCAGCACGCTGCCGTCGCCGACCAGCAGCGCGCGGCCCCCGGCGCCGCGGTGGACGAAGACGAGGCCGCTGATGCCGCTCGCGTGCGCGTCCTTCGCCAGCAGGTGGCCGTCGGCGAGGCGCCAGCGGCGGACCTCGCCGTCGCGGTCGGCGGACGCGAGCTCGCCGTCGGGCGACGCCGCGACGGCGACGATCGGCGCCGCGTGGCCGACCAGCACCGTCGGCGCGTCGATCGCGAGCGGCCACCGCCGGAGCTCGCCGGCGCTGTCGGAGACCAGCAGCTCGCGGCCGCCGGCGGCGAACGCGACGTGGCGGATGCGCTGGCGGTGGCCGTGCAGCTCGCGCAGGCGGCCGCCTTCCCACAGCAGCAGCGAGCCGTCGTCGGCGCCGCTGGCGACCCGGCCGTCGTCGTCGATCGCGACCGCGCGCACCTGCACCGGGTGCGCGCCGAGCAGCGTCGTCGCGTCGCCGTCGATCAGCTCGACGCGGCCGTCGGCGGCGCCGAGCACGCAGGCGCCGTCGTCGGCGAACGCGCCGGTCTTGGTCGCGATCTCGGTCGTCACGCCCTCGTCGTCGACCAGCTCGTCGTTCTCGACGCGCCAGCGCCGCAGGTCTCCGCCGGCGTCGAGCGCCGCGACGTGCGGGCCGTCGCTCCACAGCGCCACGATCTGGCCGTTCCAGCCGGTCGCCTGCCCGCCGGGCGCGCCGCCGGCGGCGTGCCAGCGCATCACGGTGCCGGTGTCGTCGCCCGCGAGCAGCGCGCCGTCGGCGCCGAACGCGAGCGCCTCGATCTCGCTCCCGGCCTGCACGCCGACGTTCCGCAGCGCGCTGGCGCCGCGCGACCACAGCCAGACGCCGCCGATGCTGTCGCCGGCGGCGAGCCAGGTGCCGTCGCGCGACCAGGCGAGCTTGCCGAGGTCGCCGGTCGCGCCGGTCGGCTCGGCGATCACGAAGCCGTTCGCGTCGACGATCCGCAGGTGGCCGCCGTCGGCGCCGAGCGCGATCATCGAGCCGTCCGGCGACGGCGCCGCGACGTGGACCCGGCCCGGCGCCCGCCACAGCACGCGCGGCTCGCTCGCGCCCGGCGCCCACCAGAGGGCGAGCCCGTCGTAGCCGGCGCTCACCAGCGCGCCGGCGCCGGGACCGCCGCGGACGTCCTCGACCCAGCGGGCCTCGCCGGTGTGGCCGCGCAGCACCGCCCGCGCGGCGCCGCGGCCGATCGCCTCGTCGGCGATTGCCCACGCGTCGTCGGGATCGACGCCGCGATCGGTCAGCCCGGCCAGCGCGATCAGCGCCGCGGTCGGATCCCGCACCAGCTCCGAGCGCGCCCGATCGAGGACGAGCTGGTTCGTGCGCCGCTCGAGGACGTCGTTGGCCGCCGCCAGCCGCGCGCGGCCGCGCTCGGCGCCGCGCCGCGCGTCGCGCGCCTCGAGCCACAGCATCGTCACCACCCCGGCGAACAGCGCGCCGCCGGCGATCGCGCCCGCGACCGCCAGCGCGAAGCCCGGGCGCCTCCGCGCCAGCCGGCGGAGCTGCTCGAGCGCGCCCGGCACCCGCGCGGAGATCGTCGCGCCGTCGAGGTGGGCGCGCACGTCGTCGGCGAGCGCCGCCGCCGACTGGTAGCGACGCTCCGGCTCCTTGGCGAGCGCCTTGTCGCAGATCGCCTCGAGATCGCCGCGCAGCTCCGGCCGCTTGCGCCCGAGCGGCCGCGGCGGATCGTGGCAGATCGCGCGGGAGACCTCCGGCAGCGTGCGCGCGCGGAGGTCGTACGGCAGCTCGCCGGCGCACAGCTCGTAGAGGATGACGCCGAGCGTGTAGACGTCGGAGCGCGCGTCGACCTCGTCGGGACGCAGCCGCGCCTGCTCGGGGCTCATGTAGAGCGGCGTGCCGATCAGCTCGCCGGCCCGGGTCGCGCCGGGCGTGGTGCCGTCGTCGGCGGCCAGCCGCGCCACGCCGAAGTCGAGCACCGCGACCCGGCCGTCGGGCCGCACCATCACGTTGGCCGGCTTGAGGTCGCGGTGGATGACGCCCTTCACGTGCGCGTGGTGGACCGCGTCGCACAGCGCGGCGAACAGCCGCAGGCGCTCGGCGAGCCCGGCGCCGCGCACGTACGCGTCGAGCGTGGTGCCCTCGACGAGCTCCATCACGAAGTACGGCTGGCCGTCGACCTGGCCGGCCTCGAAGACGGTGGCGATGCCCGGGTGATCGAGGCGCGCCATGATCTCCGCCTCGCCGAGGAAGCGGACGAGCGCGGCCTGCGAGCGCGCGTGCAGCACCTTGATGGCGACCGGCCGGCGGGGCGCCTCCTGCTCGCCGGCGTAGACGGTGCCCATCGCGCCCTCGGCGATCGCGTCGAGCAGCCGGAAGCCGGGGATGTCGAGGCGGCGGCGCGGCCCGGGCGCGCTCACCGGCGACGCGTCGGGCTGCGCGTCGG
>DASZXE010001027.1:0-2405 GCA_035546475.1 Kofleriaceae bacterium | reverse complement strand
ACCCGCAGGAGCTTCGCCTGCACGGCCGGCTCGAGGTCGGCGACCTCGTCGAGGAAGAGGGTCCCGCCGTCGGCCGCCTGCACGAGGCCGGTCGCGTCGGTCGCGCCGGAGAACGCCCCCTTGCGCGCGCCGAACAGGATCCGCTCGGCGACGCCCTCGGGCACCGTCGCGCAGTTGACGGCGACGAACGGCCCCGCCGCGCACGGCCGCGCGCGGTGCCAGATCCGCGCCGCCAGCTCCTTGCCGGTGCCGCTCTCGCCGTGCAGCAGCAGCCCCGCCGAGCCGGCGCGCGCGCGCACGCCGTCGAGCGCGCGGCCGAGCTCGGGGCCGATGACCGCCTCGTCGTCGTCGGCGACCGGCCGATCGTGGCCGCGACCGTCGGCGACGAGCAGGAAGATCGACTGGCCGAGCCGCACGACCGCGTCGCCGCGCACCACGACCTCGCCGTCGACGCGCGCGCCGCCGACGAACGAGCCGTTGTGGCTGCCGAGGTCGCGCACGCGCCAGGCGCCGGCCTCCCAGCTCACCGCGGCGTGGGTGCGCGACATCCGCTCGTCGTCGATCGGGACGACGGCGCCGCCGACCTCGAGGCGCCGGCCGAGGACGAGCGGCGCGGCGGCCGGCAGCACGGCGTGCACGGCGGCGAGGCCGCGCGCGACGAGGATCGCGACCGGCGCCGCCGGCTGGTCGGCCGGCTGCGCGTCCGACGGATCGTCGGCGGTCGCGTTCACCATCGGGTGCCCTCGACCGGCCGCGCGAGCCACAGCTCGCCGGCCCAGCGATCGACCGCGACGATCGGATGGCCGCGGTCGTCGATCGCGCCGACCAGCGCGCTGACGTCGGTCGCCAGCGGGTGGACGAGGTCCGGCTTCACCGCCCGCGGGCCGAGCGGGAAGCGGTAGACGAGCTGGCCGTTGTTGCCGCCGAGGAGCAGGAGCCAGGCGCCGCCGGGGGACAGCGCGATCGCCGTCGAGACGTCGTCGATCGGCAGCACGGGGCCGGGCGTCTCGCGCCGCGCGCGCGGGTCCCACCAGTAGAGGTGATCGCGGCCGGGCGCGCCGAGGAGGACGCGGTCGCGGCGCTGGTCGACGCCGAGCACGACGCGCGGCCGCGGGCCGGCGAGGCGCTCGCCGGTGCCGTCGAGCGCGACCTCCATGAGCTGCGGCGCACCATCGGCGGCGCGGCGGGTGAAGAGGAGGCGGCCGCCGGCGAACACCGGGTGCTCCTCGGCGTGGCCGAGCGTGACGCGGTTGACCTCGGCGCGCGACGCGGTCTTGACCAGGTAGATGCCGGGCTGCGCGCCGCCGGTGGCGACGAAGGCGAGCTGGCCGCCGTCGGCGGCGAGCGCGAGGTCGGTCAGGTGGTCGCCGTCGCGGACGACGAGCTCGTCGAGGCTTCCGTCCGCTTTCCGGACGATGACCGCCTGCCGGGTGCCGGCGGTGCGCACGAACGCGACGGTGCCGCCCAGGCCGGCGACCGGGTGGCCGAGGTTGCCGGGCGCGAGGCTGCGCTCGGGCGCGGCGACCAGGTCGTAGACGCCGCCGCCGCTGTCGCAGTCGGAGAAGACCAGCGCGCCGCCGCCGGGCGCGACCGCGAGGCCGCCCGCCGGGTGGACGTCGGCGAGCGCGCGGCGGGCCGGGCCGCCGGCCAGCTCGACGCGATCGATCGCGACGCCGGCGTCGAAGTAGAGCGCCGCGCCGTCGGCGGACCACGCCGGCCGACCGCCCTCCGGCGACGGCGGCAGGCACGCGAGCGCCGGGTGCTCGAGCGGGACGGTGCAGAGGAGGCCCGCCGAGCCGCGCCTGCGGAACAGGATGGCGAGCCGGGTGCCGTCGGGCGACGCGACCATCGTGTCGGCGCTGCGGCCGTCGGGGAGCTGCAGCACGATCTCGTCGCCGCCGTCGTGCAGGCGGCGCAGCACGGTGCCGCGCGCCGGCGCGTGGTAGTAGGCGCCGCCGGCGAAGACGATCGGGCCGCCGATGTCGGTCAGCGGGCGGCGCGCGCCGGTGCGGAGGTCGAGCGCCTCGGTGCCGTCGCGGGCACCGCCCTGGCGGAGGAAGACGACCTCGTCGGGCGGCACGCCGGGGGCGGCCCGCCATTCCCAGCCGGGGTCGGAGGTGAGCTGGACCGGCGTGGCGGCGCCGAGATCGAGGCGGTAGAGATCGTCGGCGCCGTCGCGCGTGAGATCGAAGACGACGGTGTCGGCGTCGACGAAGGTCGGGCTGTACGCGCAGCCGCCGAGGTGGGTGAGCTGGACGGGTGGCGGCGGCGGCGGCGCCTCCGCCGGCGGCGCGGACGCGGCGGCGGTCGACGCCGGCGGTGCCCCGGACATGGCCGCCGCGGCGACCGTCCGGGAGCCGGACGAACCGTGCGCGCCGCCCGCCGCCCAGACGACGAACGCGATC
>DASZXE010001026.1:0-4861 GCA_035546475.1 Kofleriaceae bacterium | reverse complement strand
CCGCCGACGCCGCCGTCGCCGCCGCCGGCGCCGCCCCCGCCGACGCCGGTCGCCGCCCGCTCCGCGCCGCCGCCGATCGCGGCCGAGCTCGACGCCGAGGGCAAGAAGAAGCGTCGCGGCCGCCCCTGGTTCGAGGAGGTCTTCGACGAGGATTACCTCCGCACGCTGCCGTACCTCACGCCGGCGGCGACGCAGGCCGAGGCGCGGATGGTGCTCGAGGCGCTCGAGCTGTCGGCCGGCGCGTCGGTGCTCGACCTCGGCTGCGGCTACGGCCGCCACGCGATGGAGCTGGCCGCGCGCGGCCTGCACGTCGTCGGCGTCGACCTCTCGCTGCCGCTGCTCCTGCGCGGCGCCGACGAGGCGCAGCGCCGCGGCCTGGACATCAACTTCGTCCACGCCGACATGCGCGAGATCGACTTCGACGCCCAGTTCGACGGCGCCTACTGCCTGTTCTCGACCTTCGGCTACTTCGACGACGACACCAACAAGAAGGTCGCGACCCAGATCGGCAAGGCGCTCAAGCCGGGCGGCCGGCTCGTCCTCCAGGTCCTGAACCGCGACTACGTGATCGGCGACCTGCCGACGCGCGTCTGGTGGGAAGGCGACGGCTGCGTCGTCCTCGAGGAGGTCGACTTCAACTACTTCTCGTCGCGCATCCAGTCGAAGCGGTCGGTCGTCTTCGACGACGCGCGCCAGGTCGAGCAGGAGATCTCGATCCGCGCCTACTCGCTGCACGAGCTCGGCAAGCTGCTCCACGCCGCCGGCCTCCGCGTCGTCGAGGTCTCGGGCAGCATGGTCACGCGCGGCCGCTTCCTCGGCAATCGCGCCCGCGAGATCATCGTCATCGCCGACCGGCCGAAGTAGCGCGACGTCGCGCGCCCCGGTCCCGCCGCCCGCGCGCCGAAACGACGAAGGGCCCGGCGTCGCCGCCGGACCCTCGCGCTCAGCCGTCGCGGCCGGCGATCAGAAGCCGAGCACCAGGCCGAGGTTGAAGTCGAACTGGACGCCGAAGTTGAGGATCGAGTTGCCGAGCTTCTTCGACACCGGGATGCCGGCGAGGCCGTTCAGCTCGGCGATCAGGTTCACGCCGGCGCCGAGCGACGCGTTGTAGCCGGCGCCGAAGTTGACGAGCAGCGGCCCGAGCGCCACCACGTCGGTGTCCATGCCAGCCTGCGCGCCGTCGAGCTTGATGGTGTCGCGCAGCACGCCGCCGCCGATGCCGCCGACGACCATGAGGCCGTTGCCGGTGCTCGACAGGCTGTGGCGGACGCGCAGCACGCCGGCCGGCGCGACCGGCGAGTGGCCGGGGATGTTGGCGCCGACCGGGAAGCCGAGGCGCACCGCGATCGAGATCGAGGTCGTCTTCGACAGGTAGTAGCCGAGCTCCGGCATCACGTGCAGCAGCTCCGGCGCGAAGCAGCACTTCACGTCGTTGGCCTGCTGCTCCGTCGAGCCGGTGACGTAGCCCGCGCCCGAGCCGCCGGCGACCGCCAGGAACAGCGTGCGCTTGCCGCTGCCGCCGTGGACCGGCTTGTTGACGTTGACGTCGGTGTTGTCGCTGCTGCTGCTCGAGTGGTTGCCGCGGTTGCCGTTGGCCGAGTGGCCGCCGCCCGCGAGCGGATCCTCGTCGTCGTCGTCGCTGGCCTGGCTGCCGCCGCCGGTCGCCGCCGAGACCTCGACGATGTTCGGCGAGCCGGCCGAGCCCTTCGACGCGATGACCTTGCCGGCCGCGTTGTAGGCCGCGATGTAGTAGTGGACGAGGTCCTTGTTCATCGCGCTGGCCGGGATCGTGCCGGTGTAGACGCAGCCGTTGTCGAGCGTCATCGGCGCCTCGATGAACTCCGACGCGTCGCGCGGGCGGTACATGATCGAGACCTTCGCGGCCTGCACGTCGGCGCCGACCGCCGCCTGCATCGTCAGATCGGTGCCGCCGGTCGCGTTCTCGACGATCGTGTGCTGCATGCCCGACAGCGTCGCGCAGTCGACGTCCATCGGCTCGGGGGTGTTCGCCGTCGAGCCGCCGCCGTTGTCGCCGCCGCCGTTGTCGCCGGTGCCGCCGCCCGGGTTCTCCGCGCGCGCATCCTCGAGCAGCTTCACCATCTCGGGCGTCGCGTACGCCTTGTCGATCTGGATCTGCGGATCGATCTCGACCGCGTTCAGGAACGACAGCTTCGCGCTCTCGGCGTCGCCGAGGCCGGCGAAGTAGACGATGCCGAGGCTGAGGTGGACCTTGGCGGTGATGGGCTCGTTGTCCATCTTCGCCTTCTTCGCCACCGTCAGCGCCTGGTTGAGCAGCTTGCGGGCCTCCTCGTACTCGAGGAGGTCGTAGTTCTCCATCGCGGCCTTGATCTTCGCCTCGATGTCCGCCTTGGACTTGGCGTCCGCGCGCGCGCGCGGCGCGTGCAAGAGGCCGAAGGCGAAGACCATCAGGGTGACGAGGCCGGCGACGAAGGACCAGCGGGTCGAGGACGCGCGCATGTCGGAGTCCATAACACGTCGGACCGCCGAAGTGGCGAAAACTGAGGGCCAGCCGCGACGAGCGGGCACTCGAGCGAAGCGAGGACAGGGGCATCCCCGCGAGGCAGCGGCCATGCGCGCGACGTGCGCGAGCCGGCCCGAAGAGGTCAGACGACCACGCGCGAGGCGCGGACGCCGCGGCTACGGGTGCGTGATCAGGAACTCGACGCGCCGGTTCTCGGCGCGGCCGGCGGCGGTGCGGTTGTCGGCGATCGGCACGCTCTCGCCGAAGCCCTGCGTGACCATGCGCGCGCCGTCGACGCCCTTGCTGATCAGGTAGTTCCGCACCGAGGCCGCGCGGTCGCGGCTGAGCTTGAGGTTGAACTTGTCGGAGCCCTGGCTGTCGGTGTGGCCCTCGATGCTGACCTCCATCGTCGGCCGGTCGGTGAGCGCCTGCGCCACCTCGTCGAGCAGCGGGTAGCTGATCTTCTTGATCTTCGCCTTGCGGGTGTCGAAGTAGATCGTCTGCTTCAGCTCGATCTTGGTGGGGGTCACCACGATCATCGTGTACTTGGGCGCGCAGCCGTCGGGCGGCTCGCCCTTCTCGCCGGGGCACTTGTCGAGCGCCTCGGGGCACTCGGGCACGCCGTCCTGGTCGTCGTCGCAGTCGGGGCAGCCGTCGTCGTCCTCGAAGCCGTCCTTGTCCTCGGCCTGGTCGGGGCACTGATCGATGCGGTCGGCGATGCCGTCGCCGTCGTTGTCGTTGTCGGGGCAGCCGTCGGTGTCCTCGAAGCCGTCCTTGTCCTCGGGCTCGTTCGGGCAGTTGTCGATCTTGTCGGCGATGCCGTCGCCGTCGTTGTCGTCCTCGGGGCAGCCGTCCTCGTCCTGGTAGCCGTCCTTGTCCTCGGGGACCTTCGGGCACTCGTCGACGTTGTCGAGGATGCCGTCGCCGTCGGCGTCGCCGATGGTCGGGGCCGGCGGCGCCGCGCCCGGGTTGCAGCGGTCCTTCGGCGACCTGTCGATCGCCGCCTGCGCGTTGGTGCGCGCGACCTCGGCCTCGTGGCGGGCCGGGTAGTAGTTGCCCTCCGACAGCTCCTGCTTGGCGAAGTCGTTGTGCGACTCGGCCATCGCGAGCTCGACCGGCGCGCAGCGCATCGCGCCGTGGTCGCGGGCGGTCTCGATCATGGTGTCGACGGTGCGCGTCCGCTCGCGCACGGCGGAGCCGGCGCAGGCGGCGATCGCGGCCGCGGTGGCCAGCGCGAGCACGACCACCGCGCGGCGCGAGGTCACGGCGCGGCTCCGTCGTCGCCCCTGGCGGGCGCGAGCGGTGCCGGCGTCTCGTCGTCGTCGAGCGCCGGCGCGGTGCCGTTCTCGCCGCGCGAGGGGCCCGGCGGCGGCGGCGTGATCTCGTCCATCGTGCGCGGGTCGGCGGCGCGCCGCACCGAGTCGGCCTTGGCCTGGTGGGCGGCCGCGGTGGCGAGGCGCCCGAACCGGTTGGCGGCCTGGAAGTCGGCCGACGCGGCCTTGACCCGGGCCTGGTGCAGGTACTCGACCGCGCGCGTCCACCAGTACGGCGAGTACTTGGCGGCGTTGAGCACCCGCGCCTCGTCGACGGCGGTCGAGGCGCTGCGCGTGACCTGGCTGAGGTAGCCGACCGGCCCGCACGCGGCGAGCGCCGCGGCCACCGCCGCCGCGAGCCACGCACGCGCGGGCAGAGCTGGTGCGCCCATCGATCTCGTTGGTATCACAGGACGCGCGCCCTTCACATGAGGCGTGATCGCTATCGCGTCCGCGCGCGCCGGCTGTCGCGCGACAGCTCGAACGCGGTGTAGCCGGCGGTCACCGCCGAGGCGAGGAGCGAGACCAGCACCGCCCAGCCGAGCTCGACCGACATGAGGCCGCGGCGGTGGCCCTCGCGCCAGCCGGCGTAGGTGGTGGCGGTCGACAGGCGGGGCAGGGCGAGCACGCCGCCGAGGACGATCGCGGCGGCGAGGCCGGTCAGGATCCAGACGGCGAGCCGCTGGCGATCGCGGCGGATGAGCTGCGCGCCGACCATCCAGCCGCCGACGACGAGGCCGGCGTGGGCCGCGACCAGCGGCACCGCGGCGAGCCGCGGGATGCGCGCGGGATCGATCCAGTAGAGCCAGGTCCAGTCGGGCTGGACCAGGTAGAAGTAGAGGCCGAGCGGGGCGACCACGAGGCCGATGTGGGCGAGCGCGACCGCGAACGCCGGGCTCGCGTAGGCGCCGTCGGCGCGGATGCGGCCGCGCGCCGCCAGCGCGAACGCCAGGCCGAGCGCGACGTGGAACAGCGCGGCGAGCGGCATCGGCTCAGGCGCCGCCGAGCGGGCGCGCGCGGGTGAGCGCGCCGTCGTCGTCGACGAGCTCGGGGGTCGGGGTGGGGA
>DASZXE010001025.1:0-3785 GCA_035546475.1 Kofleriaceae bacterium | reverse complement strand
GATCACGCTGGCGATCGGCCCCGAAGGCGGCTGGATCGAGCGCGAGGTCGAGACCTTCGCGGCGCGCGGCTTCGCCGTCGTCGGCCTCGGCCAGGCGGTGCTGCGCGTCGAGGCCGCGGTCGCCGCCGCGCTCGGCCAGCTCGCGCTGCTCGCCCGCCGCCGCGCGTGATCGTCGGAGGCGCGCGGCCCGATCGCGCTACAGGAGGGCGGCGCGGTCGGCGGCGGCGTGATCGTCGACGAGGTCGACCCCGTGCGCGGCGAACCTGCGCGCCGCGGCCGCCGCGTAGGCGGCGCGCGCGTGGCCGTGATCGGCGCACCACTGCGCGTGTCCGCACAGGTACGCGAGCTCGAGCCCGCGGCCGAGCGTCAGCGCGAAGCGGCGCGCGCCCGCCTCGAGGCGGTCGCCGTCGGCCATCGCCTCCAGCGCCCACCGCGTCGCGTGGTCGAGCGCGGCCCGCGCCGCCGCCGCCGGGGCCGCCAGGCCGTCCGCCGACACCGGCCGCAGGTGCGCCTCGGCGTCGGCGCGCAACGCCTCCATCGCGCCGCCCTTGCCGAGCGCGCGCACGGTGTCGAGCGACAGCACGTTCGTCGTGCCTTCCCAGATCGGCAGCACCTGCGCGTCCCGCAGGAGCACCGGCAGGCCGGTGTCCTCGACGTAGCCGGCGCCGCCGCACGCCTCGAGCGCCTCCGACGCGATCGCCACCGCCTGCTTGGCGGTCGTCAGCTTCGCGATCGGCGTCAGCGCGCGCAGCAGCCGCTGGTCGTGCTCGTTGCCGTGCTCGCCGCCGCCGTGCTCGCCGCCGTGCTCGCAGCGGCCGAGCACCGCCACCGCGCGGAACGCGAGCAGGAACGCGCCCGCGTACTCGGCCTCGAGGCCGGCCAGGGTGTCGGCGTGCAGCGGCTTGTCGCGCAGGAGCGCGCCGAACGCGCGCCGCCGCCCCGCGTAGTCGCGCGCGAGGTCGAGCGCGCGCCGCATCCCCGACACCGACGACACCGCGTTCCACGTGCGCGTCAAGGACAGCATCGGCGTGATCGCCCGGACGCCGTCGCGCAGCTCGCCGACCGGGATCGCGAGCGCGCCGTCGAGCGTCAGCTCGGCGGTCGGCACCTTGCGGGTGCCGAGCTTGTCCTTGAGCCGGTTGACGCTGATGCCGGGCATCAGCCGCCCGTCGTCGTCGCGCACCGGCACGAAGAAGAGCGCGAGCCCGCGGCTGCCGTCGGGGTTGCCCTCGGGGCGCGCCAGCGTGAGCGCCATCTCGGCGGTGGTCGCCGACGTGAACCACTTGGTGCCGGTGAGCCGCCAGCCGTCGCCGTCCTTGCGCGCGACCGTCTCGGTGGTGCTGACGTCGGAGCCGCCGGTGCGCTCGGTCATCCACTGGCCCGACGTCCACGCGGTGCGCGGATCGCGGCTGAGGAGCCGCGGCACCGCGCGATCGATCAGCGCGCGGTTGCCGCTGTCGAGCAGCGTGCGCGTCGCGCCGTCGGTCATCGCCAGCGGGCACGAGTAGACGTCGAGCGACGGGCCGATCACGTGCACCATCGCGAACTGGTGCGTGCGCGCGGCGGCGCCGAAGCGCGGCTCGTAGCCGGCGGCGACCAGCCCGCGCTCGGCGGCGAGCACGGCCGCCTGCTTCCACAGCGGGCTCACCTCGATCGCGTCGATGCGGCGGCCCCACGGATCCCACGCGGTGAGCACCGGCTCGTTCAGCCGATCGGCCTGCTGCAGGTGGTAGAAGCGGCCGCCGGCGAGGTCGCCGAGCTCGGTCAGCTCGGCGGCGACCGCGGCCAGCGCGTCGGGCGCGAGCGAGCGCGTCAGGTGGGCCGCGAGCATCGGGTCGCTCGCGAAGGTGTCGCCGAGGCGCGGCGGATCCTGGAAGAACGCCATGGCGGTGAAGCTAACCCGTCTTGCCCGCGCGCGCCGGCCGACGAACGGCGCCGAAAACGCGGCGACCGCCGGCAGCGGCGGTCGTGGCCTCGTCGGGGCTGCGGCGATGAGCCGCGGTCAGCCCGGTCGATCGTTCGTGCGTCGAGCCTCGAGCGAGCGGGCAACCGCGCTCGCCGGCGTCCGCGGCGCGATCAGGGCGCCGGCGGCGGCGGGGGCGGCGGCGGCGGGCCGCCGGGGTTCATGCCGGGCGCGCCGCAGACGTAGTGGACCCGCCACTCGGTCGCGGTGCGGGTGCTCTGGATACCGTTCGTCGACGAGCCGCCGCGCGTGCTCGACGCGCCGACCGCCTGGCTCGAGCTGCTGCCGTAGCCGTTGTTGTTCGTCTGGGAGGCGCCGCCGGCCACCGTGTCCTCACCGTAGTTGGTGTTGGACTGGGTGATGACGTCGGTGCCGATCGCCTCCTCGCCCTGCTGGGTGATCGTGTAGTTGCCGGGGCCGCAGTGGGCCGCCATCTGCTTGTTGGCGTCCTCCATGCCCTTGTTGCGGTCGCCGTTGATGCGGAACACACCGCCGGCCTGGTTCTGACTGATGAGGACGGCCTCCCCACAACCGGCGATCAGTACGGAGCACAGTAGACCGAGACCAAGCTTGCGCAGCATCGTCGTTATCCTTCCCTGACGGTGACGGCCGTCGCGGCGGACGTTAATACACGCGCCGGGCGCGGGCAACCGCCACGAGCGGCGTCGAGGCACGCGGAACCCGCGCGACGTCGTCCGCCGGACCGTCGCCGCCGGCGCGGGACGCCGCGGCCATCGGGCTCTCGCATGCGCTAGCCTCTCGCGATGGCCACGCCCGAGCGCGCCGCGGAGATGCTGCGCGGACGTCTGCTGCGCAACCGGCGCCACCTCGGCCGGTGGGCGAAGCGCGAGGGCGTGACCTGCTGGCGCGTCTACGACCGCGACATCCCCGACGTGCCGGTGACGATCGACGACTACGAGGGCCGCCTCGTCCTCGCCGATGCCCGCAGCGCGCGCGTCGGCGAGGAGCTCGACCCGGCGTGGCTCGAGGCGGTCGTCGCCGTGACCGGCGAGCTGCTGGCGCCGCGCGAGCTGCACGTGAAGGAGCGGCGGCGGATGTCCGATCGCCGGACGACCGGCGCGCAGTACCAGCGGCTCGGCGACGCCGGCGCGTGGCACGAGGTGGGCGAGGGCGGCCGCCGCTTCCTCGTCAACCTCGAGGATTACCTCGACACCGGCCTCTTCCTCGATCACCGCGTCACGCGGGCGATGGTCGCGGCGGAGGCGGCGGGCAAGCGGTTCCTCAACCTGTTCGCCTACACCGGCGCCTTCACGGTCCACGCGGCGGCCGCCGGCGCGGCGTCGTCGGTGTCGGTCGACATGTCGAACACGTACCTCGACTGGGCCGGCGAGAACCTGGCGCGCAACCGGCTCGACGCCGGCCGCCACCAGCTCGAGCGCGCCGACGTGCTGGCGTGGCTGGGCGCGTACCGCGGCCCGCGCTTCGACCTGGTCGTCGTCGATCCGCCGACCTTCTCGAACTCGAAGAAGATGACGGCGTCGTTCGACGTGCTGCGCGATCACGTGGCGCTGCTGGCGGCGGTCGCGCGGGTGGCGACGCCCGACGCGGTCCTCTGGTTCTCGACGAACCACCGCCAGTTCCGGCTCGATCCGCGGGCCGGCGGCGCGCGCGTGGCCGAGGAGCTGACCGCGCGGACGGTGCCGCCCGACTTCGCCCACTCGCGCCCGCACCGATCGTGGCGGCTGGCGCCGGCGGCGCGGGACGGTGGCGGATGAACTTCTTCGGCCACGCGGCGGTGGCGTCGTGGCAGGCGCCGACGTCGGGCGGGCTCGCGCTGGGCGCGATGCTCCCCGACCTCGCC
>DASZXE010001024.1:0-2985 GCA_035546475.1 Kofleriaceae bacterium | reverse complement strand
TCGCCGACGCGACCGCCGAGGTCTCCGCCCGCGCGCGCTGACGACCGGTCCTCGCCGCGCGCCTCACCCGCGGGCGGCGACGTCCACGGCGATGATCGTGCGCGCGCCGCGTGATACTCGATCGACATGGGGGACGATGCTCACGGGGACCGGCTGGCCTTCGAGACCGCGCGTCTCGCGCTCGCCCGGATGCGCGTCGAACCGGCGACCCAGCGAGCGGTCGCGGTCGAGCAGGCGCTGCGGCTGTGCGCGCACACGCTCGACGTCGAGCGCGTCGGCTTCTGGACCTTCTCGCCGGCGGGCGACGAGCTCGTGTGCGAGCGCAGCTACACCCGCTCCACCGACGAGATGGGCGGCGGCGATCGCCTGCGCTGCGACACGTTCCCGACCTACACGCGCGCGCTGCAGGCGCAGCGGGTGATCGCGGCCGCCGACGCGGTCCACCACCCGACGACGTCGGAGCTCGCCGACGGCTACCTGCGGCCGCTCGGCATCACGTCGATGCTCGACGCGCCGGTCTTCCAGGCCGGCGTCCTGGTCGGCGTCGTCTGCCACGAGCACCTCGGGCAGATGCGGTCGTGGTCGTCGTCGGAGATCCACTTCGCCGGCTCGGTCGCCGACCTGCTGGCGATGGTGCTCGAGCAGAACGACCGGCTGAAGGCGCAGGAGCAGCTCCGCCAGCGGCTGTCGCGCGTGGTCGGCGGCAACCAGCTCGGCGCGCTCGAGCACCTGGCGCGCTCGGTCGCCCACGACTTCGCGAACGTCGTGCTCGCGGTCGAGCTGGTGGCGACGCGGCTGGCGGCGCGCGGGCGCGAGCGTTCGAGCGACGAGGACATCGAGCTCGGCCAGAGCCTGCGCGCGTGCGCCGAGGTCGGCGGCAGCCTGGTCGATCAGCTCCGCCGGTTCGGCGCCCGCGCCGAGACGCCGCGCCGCCTGCCGCTCGCCGAGATCCTCGAGCGGCTGGCGCCGATCCTGCGCACGCTGATCCGCGACGTGGCGGTGCTGCAGGTCGAGATCGACCTGCCGGCCGGCGCCGAGGCGGCGGTGCCGGTCGATCGCATCGAGCAGCTCGTGCTGAACCTCTGCCTCAACGCGCGCGACGCCATCGCGTCGGCGGCGCGCGGCGACGCGGCGAAGCTCGGCGAGACCGGCACGATCGTCGTGCGCGCGGCGGCCGGGGCGAACGAGGTCGTCCTCGAGATCTGGGACGACGGCACCGGCATGAGCCCCGAGCTCCTCGAGCGCCTGTGGGAGCCGTACTTCACGACCAAGCCGGACGGCAACGGCATCGGCCTGGGGACGGTGAAGGCGATCGTCGACGACGCCGGCGGCAGCATCCAGGTCGACAGCAAGCCGGGCGTCGGCTCGACGTTCGTCGTCCGCCTGCCGCGCGCCTAGCGATCGCCTAGCGAGCCCGGCGCCAGGCCGCGCCAGGCTTGCGCTAGGCTGAGGTGCGATGCGACCAAGAGACACGCGCGCGGCGCTCGAGGCGGGCCACCTGACCTTGCCGGGCCGCTACTACACCGATCCGGCCTACTTCGCGCGCGAGGAGGAGACGATCTTCCGGCGGATGTGGCTGTACGTCGGGCGCGACGAGGACGTGCCGGCCGGCCGCTGGATCGCGCGGCGGCTCGCCGGCGCCAGCGTCCTCGTCGTGCGCGGCGACGACGGCGTCGTGCGCGCGTTCCACAACGTCTGCCGCCACCGCGGCACGCTGCTCTGCTGGGGCGACCAGGGCGCCGCCGCCGGCCACCTGCAGTGCCCGTATCACGCGTGGACCTACCGGCTCGACGGCGCGCTCCACCGCGCGCCGCACATGGACAAGGTCGAGGGCTTCCGCGCCGACGACTGGCCGCTGCGGCCGGTGCCGCTCGCGCGGTGGGCGGGCAACCTGTTCGTCTTCGTCGGCGACGAGGAGCCGCCGCCGCTGGCCGAGCAGCTCGCCGGCCTCGAGGAGCGGTTCGCGCCGTGGCGGATCGGCGAGCTGGTGCGGGTCGCCGCGCGCGACTACCAGCTCGCGGCGAACTGGAAGCTCGTCGTCGCCAACTACCACGAGTGCCTGCACTGCCCGAACGCGCACCCGCAGCTCAACCGGCTGTCGCACTACCTGGGCGGCGAGAACCACCCGCCGCAGCCGGGCTGGCTCGGCGCGACGATGGAGCTCGCGCCCGGCGTGCCGACCCTGTCGACGTCGGCGGCGCCGGCGCGCGCGCCGTTGCCCGGCGTCGACGAGGCGGGCCGCCGGCAGGTCCACTACTACGCGCTCCTGCCGTCGATGCTGGTGAACGTGCACCCGGACTACGTCGTGCAGTACCGGCTGACGGCGCTCGCGCCCGATCGCACCGACATCCGCTGCGAGTGGCTGATGCACCCCGACGAGGCGAACCGCGCGGGCTTCGATCCGAGCGACGCCGTCGACTTCTGGGACCTGACGAACCGGCAGGACTGGGAGCTGTCGGACCGCGCGCAGGCCGGCATCGGCAGCACCGGCTACCGGCCCGGGCCGTACTCGCACCGCGAGGAGATGCTGATCGCGTTCGACCGCTGGGTGGTGGCGCGCGCCGGCACGCTGTAGACGTCGTCGACCACACCGTTGTCGAGAGGCTCGACAGCGCGGCGGCGGCAGGCGAGCAGCGTCGCGAGGATGCGGGCGCGCCGCGGCTGGCATCGCGCGTGCTGATGCCGGCCGCATGAGGTCATCACCACGCCGCGCGGCCGCGGTGGCCCTGGTCGTCGCGGGCGCGCTCGCGGGCGGGTGCTCGCAGAGCCTCGGCCACCTGTCGACCCTGTCGACGACCGAGGCGCCGGGGCCCGCGCGCGCACCGAACGGGCCGCGCGTCGTCGGCAAGAGCTGCACGCCGTGGTTGCTCGGCTACCCGGTCGGGACGCCGAGCCTCGAGGCGGCGACGCGGGCGGCGCAGCGCGCGAACGGCGCGCCGCTCGAGGACGTGGTGGTGACCAAGACCTTCTGGAACGCGGTCGTCT
>DASZXE010001023.1:0-2374 GCA_035546475.1 Kofleriaceae bacterium | reverse complement strand
ATCGAGCCGGACGATCGCGGCGTGCTGCCGCCGGGGCCGGCGCGGGACGCGGCGGCGCGGGTGGCCGCCATCGTCCGCCGCGAGGCGCGCGAGGGCCGCGGCGTGCTGGCGCAGGCGCGCGTCGAGGAACCGGAGCTTGCGAGGAGCCTCGCGCGGCTGTGCGCGCGCGAACGCGGCGCGCGCGCCGGCGAGGGGGCAGGGACGGCGGCGGCCGCGGCGCGCGACTCGATCGACCTGGTGCCGGTGGCGATCGACGAGCCGCGGCTGCAGGCGCTGCTGCAGGACTACATGCAGGAGTGGAGCGCGCTGATCGCGGTGCCGGCCGACGAGCACGGCCGCCACGTCTACCCGGACGAGGCGCACTACCGCGACGATCCGTCGCGCGGCGTCCACCTGTTCGTCGACGGTGGAGCCGGCGGCGCGCCGGTCGGCTTCGCGCTGACGATGCGCGACGCGAGCGGCGTGCGGCACGTCGAGGAGTTCTTCGTCGTCGGCGGCGCGCGGCGCCGCGGCCTCGGCGCGCGGGTCGCGCGGCGGCTGGTCGCCCTCGCGCCGGGCGCGTGGACGCTGACGGTCCGGCCGGAGAACCCGCGCGCGCTGGCGTTCTGGCGCGCCGCCTTCCCGGGCGCGATCGAGGCGCTCGAGCCGGGCGGCGACGGCGTGGTCCGCACGCGCCTGTCGTTCGAGGTCGCGGCGCCGGCATCGCCGCCGCCGCCGGCGCCGGCGCCGCCCGCGTGAGCGTCAGAGGACGATCGGGTAGGCGAGGTGGCGCTCGAACATCATGGCGCGGTGGGCGAGCAGCGATGGCGGGACCAGCGCGCCGAACGCCTCGTGCGCGGTGGCGAACGCCTGGCGCAGGCGCGGCTCCAGCGCGGGGCAGTCGGCCTCGTCGAGCGGCGTCAGCGGCGTCAGGAACGTCGCGAGGTAGACGTCGACGGCCGACAGCCGGCCGGTGACGTACGTGCGGCCGCCGAGGCGATCGGCCAGCAGCGCGAGCTGGTCGGTGATGCGCTGGTGCACGCGCGCCATCGCGCCGGGCCGGTGGCCGTAGCGCCCGGCGAGGTAGACCGCGACCGGCAGGGGGAAGCCGCGGGCGCCGCCGGTGGCGAGCGAGGCGTCGATCATGGCGAGGCGCGCGTTCCAGCCGATGCCGTCCTCGCCGGCGATGAGGTCGACGAGGCCGACGTGGTCGGCGCGGGCCGCGACCGCGTCCGGCAGCAGCACGTCGGGGCCGGCGAGGCGCGCGGCGAGCTCGGTGATCGCGGCCCAGTGGGTGCGGGCCGGCTCGCGATCGTGGAGGACGACCGGCACGTTGTCGACGCCGGTCCACGCCGTGATCGCGGCCGCGTCGCGCATGCGGCGCACCGCCTGGATCGGCACGCCGCCGACGCGGAACAGCCCCTTCGCCGCCTCGGACCACGGGCTCGGCACCAGCCCTGACACGACGATGCGGACGCCGCTGGCCGCGCGCGCGGTCTCGACGTCGACGTACTCGAGCGACATGGCGCGAAGATGCCACGGCGCGGCCGGCGGCGCGCCGCTCGGAGGGTTGGCCAGAATGCCAACCCTCTGGTGGATCGATCGGGGCCGAGGAGGACCTCGGGACCGATCTCGGTCAGAGCAACCCCGGCCCGAGCCACGCTCGGAGCTCACTGCTCGGTGACGGACAGGCTGCTCGCGCCGCCGGTCACCTCGATCGACCAGCGGTCGGGCGCGGCGTCCCAGCCGGGGCTCGCGAGCCGGATCGCGCTGCCGACCGCGCCGAGCCGCTGCTCGTCGAACACGAGGCTGCTCGCGCCGCCGCGGATCACGATCTGCGCCGCGGTGCCGCGCGGCCGCTTCACCACCAGCCGGCTGGCGCCGCCGGTGATGCGCAGCGCCGCCTGCCCGCGCGGGCGCGGCAGCGTCAACGCGCACTCGCTGGCCCCGCCGCCGATGTCGATGCCGGTCACCTCGAGCTCGCGCAGGTCGGCGCTCAGGTGCGAGACGCCGCGGCGGAGCTCGATCGCCCACGGCACCGCGGTCGTGAGCGTCAGGTGCGCCGACACGCCGCTCGTGCCGAACCACGAGAAGCCCTTGTACTGCACGGTGACGACGCCGTCGGGCTCGACGGCGACCTGCGGGCGCTTGCCGTGGAAGGTGGCGCGGTAGAGGTCCTTGATCCGCGCGCCGCGCAGCTCGACGCGCGAGGCGCCGGACGCGAAGCGCAGCCGCCCCTGCGCGGCGGTGCCGAGCGGCGCGCGGTCGCGGTTGTCGGCGTCGTCGCCGCCGGCGGTCTCGTCGGCCGCGCCGCCGCCGGCGAGCCCGGCGAGCGTGCGCTCGGCGATCGCGTCGATCAGCCGCGCCGCGCCCGCGAGCCCGGCGTCGTCGAGAT
>DASZXE010001022.1:0-17181 GCA_035546475.1 Kofleriaceae bacterium | reverse complement strand
CTCGTGCTGTCCGCCGAGCTGGCGCGCGCCAGCGAGCGCGCGCTCGTCGTCCGCTACCGGCCGGTCGGCGCGGCGAGCTGGAGCGAGCTGCCGTTCGCGCGCGCCGGCGATCGCACCTGGGAGGCGCGCATCCCCGCCGCCGCCGTGGTGCCGCCCGGCCTCGAGTACTTCCTCGTCACGACGTCGGCGGGACCGACCGCCGGTGCCGCCGGCGACGCCGCCACCGTCGACGAGGTCGGCTCCGCCGCCGCGCCGCTGCGGGTCCAGGTCGAGGACAGCCCGGGCGCGCTGCGCCGCGGCCGCGACCTCGCGCGCGCGCACGGCCGCCTGTGGCGCCTGCACGTCGCCGTCGAGACGACCGACTACGGCACGCGCCACCTCGGCGACACCGGCGTGAACGATCGCTACGACCGGATCGACGCCGACATCGCGTACCGGCTGCTCCGCTACCCGCTCGAGGAGCTCCGCTTCGGCTACACGCGGCTGAAGGGCGAGGTGCCGAACGCGCCGCGCGCCCTGCCGGCGGCGTGCGCCGACGATCCCGCCGGGACCGCGTGCCGGCTCGACGCCGGCTACAAGCTCGGCGGCTGGTTCGAGCTCGGGCTGGCGCCGGTCGAGGGCGTGCGCCTCGATCTGCGCGGGCTGGCGCTCGCGAACCAGGCGGGCGCTGCGTTCGGCGCGCGCGGCGAGCTGCGGGTCGGCGTCGCCGACGCCAACCACCTCGCGCTCGGCGTCGAGTACCAGCAGGGCGTCGGCACGACCGGCTTCTTCCGGCTCGGCTGGCTCGCGCGCGTGCGCACGCCGATGGCGGTCACCGTCGAGGTCACCGACCTGCCGGCCAGCCTGCGCACCACCGGCGTGCGCCTCCTCTACGACATCTTCTATCCGCTGCCGTCGGGGCTGCGGGTCGGCGCGCGGGTCGGCTACGCGGCGCGCGACCAGCTCGTCGGCGGTCCCACCGGCGGCCTGTCGGCCAGCTTCGACTTCTGACCGAGGAGCCACCATGCGCACGTCCCTCCTCCTCGCCACCGCCGCCGGCGTGGCCGCCGCCGCCGCGGCCGGCGCACTGACCGCGCGGCGCGCCGCCGCCGATCCGATCGTGCTCGCGGTCGACGGCGACCACGTCCTCGTCGGGCTGGGCGGCCTCGATGGCGTCGGCGCCGGCGCCACCCTCGAGCTCGATCGCGACGTCGTCGCCCACGATCCGGTCACCGGCGCCACCTTGCGCGATCGCTTCCCGTTCGGCGCGCTGACCGTCGTGCGCGCCGGCGATCACGTCTGCGAGGCGCAGCCCGACGACGCCAGCAAGGGCCGCGTGCGCGCCGGCGATCCGGTCGAGCTGCGATCGCCCGCGTCGCGCTACCAGGACCCGTGGACCGAGCGCGTCACCGCGTCGCGGCGGCCGCTGGCGCCGGCGTCGCCGCCGGCCGGCGCGCCGGTCCACGATCGCGCCGCCGCCGAGCGCGCGGTCGCGCAGGCCACCGAGGTCGAGGAGGTCTGGCGGTCGACGCTCGGCAAGCCGCCGCGCGATCGCGTCGCGCTGTGGCAGGCGTACCTCGGCGCGCACCCCGACACGCCGTACGCGCAGACGATCGGCAAGGAGCTGGCCAGCCTGCAGGCGCAGGCGGACGCGCTCGACCAGGCGGCGGCCGCGGCCCGCGCGATCGTGCCGGGCGACCAGCGCCGGCGGGCGCTCGCCCGCGCGCTCGCCAGCCTGCGCGGCGACCTCGTCCCCGGGGACGTCCTGTGGTCGGCGGTGCCGGCGCGCGTGCGGCCCGGCGAGCCGATCGCGTTCGCGTTCGCGGTCCCGACCGTGCTGCCGGCGGGCGCCGCCTGGCTCTACGTGCGGCCGGCCGGCGCGCTCGACTTCACGCGCGTGCCGCTGGTCACCGACGGCGATGCCTACCTGCGCGCGACGGTCGGCGGCGACCAGGTGCGCGCCGGCGCGCTCGAGTGGTTCGTCGAGATCGGCGATCGGCCGGTCGGCCTCGGCCTGCGCGACGAGCCGCGCACGGTCGCCGTCGACGCCGAGGTCGCCGAACCGCCGCCGGCCCGCGCGCGGACGTCGATCGAGACGTCGCTCGACTACGTCGACTTCGACGGCGGGCTCGGCAAGGGCTTCGATCAGTACCGGCAGGCCGACCTCGCGTTCACCTACCGCTTCCTCACGCCGGTCCACGCGGTGCGGCTCGGCTTCGGCACGATGACCGGCAAGGGCGGCCCCAAGGACGTCATCGACGCCGATCCGACCGGGCAGTGCCTCGACGCGGCGGGCCAGTTCCGCTGCCGGCAGGTCGACTTCAGCTACGTCTACACGGAGGTCGAGCTGCGGCCGCAGAAGGAGCTGGCGTTCATGCTGCGACCGCAGGCCGGCCTGCTCACGACCGATCGCAGCCCGGACGGCATGCACGATCGCTGCCGCAAGGCGACCTCCCTCGAGGCGTGCGACTTCTACACCGGCCTCGGCTTCCGCGCGCGCGTGCGGTTCGGCGACGAGCGCGGCACGAACCTCGAGCTCGGCGTCGGCTTCACCTCGCACGTCGGGTCGCTGTTCGAGGCGGCCTACCACTGGACGCCGGCGCAGGCGGTGCCGATCAAGCTGGCCGTGCAGGTCACCGACATGCCGGTGCCCGAGGACTACGGCGTGCGGCTCGTCGGCGACGTCGGCTGGCGCGGCCGGAGCTGGGTCTACCCGTCGCTCCGCATCTCGTACCAGGCGCGCGACCTCGACCACACCGGCCTCTCCGGCGGCCTCGGCGTCAACTTCGACTGGTGAGGGCGACCATGCGCACGCACGATCCTCGTCTGTTCCGCGGCTCGATGGTGGTGGCGCTCGCCTGCGGCCTGGCCGGCCTTGCCTCCGCGGCGCCGGCCGAGCCACCGCCGACGCCGCTCACCGCCGCGCGCGCGACGGTCCTGCACGTCCCGGTCGCGGTCGCCGAGTCGGGCACGCCGATCGTCCTCGTCGCCGTCATCGACGGCGCGTGGGCCGAGCCGACGCTGGTCGCGCGCTACCGGCCGATGGGCGCCGGCGCGTGGCAGGAGGCGGCCTTCGAGCGCTCGTCGGCGGGCGGCTGGTACGCGACCATCCCCGCCGAGGTGCTCGTGCCGCCGGGCGCCGAGTACTACATCGTCGGCCGCGGCGACGGCGGCGAGACCGCGCACTTCGCGTCGGAGGCGGCGCCGCAGCCGATCCGCGTCGAGCCGTCGGTCGTCGATCGGCTCGCCGAGCTCGATCGCCGCCGCACCGGCGGCCGCACCGAGACGATCTCGCTCGACGTCGACGCGCACGACTTCGGCAACCGCTACGGCAACGGCGACTGGTTCCTCCGCAGCGAGGCGCGCTGGACGCATCGCATCTCCGATCGCTTCTGGTCGATCGGCTTCGGCTTCGGGCTGATCCAGGGCCGCACGCCCGACCGCGACGGCGCGGACGCCGAGGACGCGGTGACCGCGGCGCGCTACGGCGTCGCCGAGGTCCGCCTGCGGCCGCTGGCGTCGCTGTTCGTCGACGGCCGGATGATGCTCGGCGTCTCGCACGAGGACTTCATCGAGGGCATCGCCGCGGCGATCACGTTCGGCAAGCCGTGGCGATCGAACGTCTCGGTCGGCGCCGAGTCGCTCGAGGACCTCGGCCCGACCGCCTACGTGCGCCTGCAGTGGGACACCGCGCCGCCGCTCTTGATGGGCGCGTCGATCGTCCGCACCGACCTGCCGGGCGCGGTGCTCGACGCCGACGGGCTCTACCTCCGCTACGACGTCTCCTACCGGCTGTCGCCCGCGCTCGGCGTGCGCGCCGCGGTCTCGTACGGCGCGCGCGACGGCACGCCCCACGTCGGCGGCGGCCTCGGCCTGTCGACGGACTTCTGCGCCATGCCCGGCGGCGCTACGGCGCGACGCGGATCGCGAGCCGCCGGTCGGCCGCGCCGCCGGTGACCACGAGGCGGCCGCTCCCACCGTCGAGGACGAGCGTCCCCGGGCCGGTGACGTCGTACGCGCCGTCGACGGCGGCGATCGGCGCGCCGTTCCACGTCGCGCTCGCCGGCGCGCCCGCCAGGTCGTCGGCGTGCCAGTCGTAGACCAGGCCGCCGCTCTCCTCGAACCGCGACGACGCGCCGCCGGTGAGCAGCACCGTGCGGTCGTCGCCGGCGTCGGCGAGCGTCACCGTCGACGGATCGGTCGTCGGCACCACGGTGTCGACGTTCGCCGGCAGCAGCACCAGCACCGCGCCGCGCCCGACGAAGATCGGGAGGTCGTCGAGCGCCGCCGGCACGTCGCGCGGGCCGTGGAACTCGACCGCCGCGCCGAAGCGGACGTCGCGCCCGCCGTCCTGCACCTGGAGCGGGTGGTAGGTGATGCCCGGCGGCAGGTCGACCGTGCGCGACGTCGCGCCCTCGGTGACGACCGGCGCGACGTAGAGCGCGTCGCCGAGCATGAACTGGTCCGTCGACGTCCAGCCCGGTTCGAACGACGGGTCGGCGAACGCGACCGGCCGCATGATCGGCATGCCGGTCGCCGACGCCTGCTGCGCGGAGGCGAGCAGGTACGGCAGGAGCCGCAGGTGGAAGCGCGCCCACCGCGCGAGGTGCGCCGTCGACGCGGCGTCGCTCTCCCAGTTCCAGTTCTGCCGCGCGCTGCGGCCGTGGTGCGTGCGCATCACCGGCTCGAGCGCGCCGAGGGTGACCCAGCGGAACCACAGCTCGCGCGTCGTCGGCACCGTGAGCTGGCTCATGTAGCCGCCGATGTCACCGCCGAAGAACGGGAAGCCGACGACGCCGAGGCCGAGGCCCATCGGGATCACCGACGGCAGGCCGTCGCCCGCGCTCCAGTCGGTCTGCTGATCGCCGGGCCACAGCACGTCGACGAGCGGCTGCGAGCCGAGGTGCGCGGCGCGCGCGAAGAAGAGCCGCTCGACGCCGTCCTGCTGCTCGTCGATCACCTCGCGCTGGAGCCGCGCCCACTCGACGGCGTAGCGGTTGTGCGCGGTGAGCGGGTCCTCGCCGGAGGCGAGCGTCGCGTCGGTCGGCAGCCACTCGGCGAAGTCGGCCATGTGGCCGTCGGCGCCGAGCGCGAAGCCGGCGGCGATCTTGCCCTTCGTCCACGCGCGCGCCGCCGGGTTCGACAGATCGACGAGGCTGGTGTCCTCGAAGGTCGGCCCGGTGAACGTGTAGGTGGCGCCGGCCGCGTCGTGGATCGCGTCGCCGGCCGCGGTCGCCTCGTCGTAGACGTCGCGCCCCTTGACGAGGAACGAGTTGTAGTAGGTCAGGAACTTGAACCCGGCGGCGTGGAGGTCGCCGGCGACCTGCTCGAAGTCGGGGTAGAGCGCGCGGTCGACGCCCCAGTCCTCGTCGAGCTGGTAGCCGGTGTCGGTGTCGGTGCCGCCGCGCCAGTCCTCGGTCCAGATGACCGACGACGGCACGTGCTCGCTGCGCAGCCTGGCGGCGACGCGCCGCACGTTGGCCGAGCCGAAGATCGCGTCCATCCACGGCGCGAACGCGAAGGCGGGCGGCACCCGCGGGCGGCCGGTGCGATCGGTGAGCAGGCGCAGCGCGCCGGCGGGGTCGGCGGCCGGCGTCGCGAAGACGTGCAGCGCGAGGCCAGGCTGCCACGCCTCGAGCGTGCGCACCGCCGGATCGGTCGCGCACAGGTCGAAGACGGCGTAGGCCGGCGTGTCGACGAGCGTCGCGTAGCCGCGGGAGGAAAGGAACGCGGGGATCGGCGAGTGCGTCGTGTGGCGGCGGCCGACGAGCGCCCAGATGCCGGGCAGGTCGTCGGAGTCCTGCTTGGAGATGCCGTCCTCCGACACCCACAGCGGCACGCGCTGGCCGCGGTGGTCGACATCGAACGACTGGCCGCCGAGGCCGACGAAGTGCTCGCCGGCGCCGCACGCCGACGCGATCGACGTCCGGTTCGCGCCGTCGATCGTGCCGGTCACCTCGACGAGCAGCTCGCCGTCCGCCGGCGCGCTGATGCGGGCGGTGCCGATCGCCGCGTCGCCGTCGTGCAGCGTGAACGCGAACGCCTGCGCGGCGGCGTCGTAGCTGACGTCGCCGAACGTGCGCGCGGCCTGCATCGTGCGGTCGCGCTCCTCGATGTCGAACATGCCGAAGCGGGTCTGGATGTCCTGGGCGGCGGTGCCGACGGAGATGCCGCCGGCGCCGGTATCGAGGACGACCAGCCCGTCGCCGACCGTCGCCTCGACGCGGCCGTCGCCCGGCGTGACCGTGACGCTGAAGCCGCCGACCGCGCCGCTCACCGGCGGCCCCGCGTCGTCGCCTCCGCCCCCGCAGGCCGCCGCGCCCATCAACCACAAGCCGAGCGCGCACCACCGCGTCGAGGACATGCTCACCGCCCGAGTATCGCCTGTCCGGTCCCCGATCGGGCGCCGACGCTCACCCGGCTCGCGGCTCGGCCCGAAGCGAGGTCGGTTGCGTGATGCGCCCCGTGGCTACTCGGCGGGGCCGTCGCCGAGCAGGTGGGCGAGGGGCGCGGCGAGCGGGTCGGTGGCGCCGGTGCCGCCGGTGCCGGGGGCGAGCCGGCGGAGGCTCGCGAGGTGGTGCAGGAGGTGCGCGCGGTTGTCGCCGACGGACAGGTTCTGCAGCTCGAGGGCGCCGATCCGATCCTCGGGCGTGAAGGCCGGCTCCTCGACGCGCTCCATCGACAGCTTCTCGGGGCCGTACGCCATGTGCTCGGCGCGGGTGTCGACGAGCGTGTAGTCGTCGCCGCGCCGCAGCTCGACGGTGACCGAGCCGGTGACCGGCGGCGCGATCCACCGGGTCAGCGCGTCCTTCAGCAGGCACGCCTCGGGGTCGTACCACTTGCCCTCGTAGAGCAGGCGGCCGAGGCGGCGGCCGAGCGTCGTGTAGAGATCGATCGTGTTCTCGTTGTGGATCGCCGCAAGCAGCCGCTCGTAGACGAGGTGGAGCAGGGCCATGCCGGGCGCCTCGTAGATGCCGCGGCTCTTGGCGTCGATGACCCGGTTCTCGATCTGGTCGCTCATGCCGAGGCCGTGGCGGCCGCCGATCCGGTTGGCCTCGCGGAACAGCTCGAGCGGCGACGCGAAGCGGCGGCCGTCGATGGTCGCCGGCAGCCCCTGCTCGAAGCCGACGGTGATCTCCTCGGGCTCGATGGCGACCTCGCGCCGCCACGGCGCCACGCCCATGATCGGTAGGACGATGCGCATGCCGGTGTCGAGCCGCTCGAGGTCCTTGGCCTCGTGGGTCGCGCCGAGCAGGTTGGCGTCGGTCGAGTACGCCTTCTCGACGCCGGACTTGTACGGCTTGCCGATGCGCTCGAGGTACTCGGCCATCTCCTTGCGGCCGCCGAACGCGCGCACGAACGCGGAGTCGAGCCACGGCTTGTAGATGCGCAGGTGCGGATCGACGAGCGCGCCGTACCGGTAGAAGCGCTGGATGTCGTTGCCCTTGTGCGTGGAGCCGTCGCCGAACACGTGGACGTCGTCGGCGACCATGGCGCCGACGATCGCGGTCGTCGTCACCGCGCGGCCGAGCGGCGTGGTGTTGAAGTACTTCTTGCCCGCCGACGCGAGGTGGAACGCGCCGCACTGGATCGCGATCAGCCCCTCGCGGACGAGGGCGTCCTTGCAGTCGACCAGGCGGGCGGCGGCCGCGCCGTGGGCGAGGGCGACCGGCGGGATGTCCTCGCAGTCGGCCTCGTCGGGCTGGGCGAGGTCGGCGGTGTAGGCGTGCACCTCGAGGCCCTGCTCGGCGAGCCACGCGGTCGCGCAGCGGGTGTCGAGCCCGCCCGAGAAGGCGATGCCCAGGCGGGTGCCCTTCGGCGGCAGCGATCGATAGATACGGCTCATGGCCCGTTCGATACCACGGGCCCGCCGCCCGCCGCCCCCGCCGGCGCCGGCGCCGCCCGGCCCCCGCCGGGCCCGCAGCGCCCACACCGGGCGAATTCCGAGGCGGCGGCGTGGTCGGTCGGGTCCGGCCGCGGCCCACATCACGTCGGTCCTGCCCGCTTGCGGGCGAGGATCTCGCCTTCGCGGGGCGGCGAGCGTATCGTCCGCGCACGGCACTGCTTGCCTGTTCGTGCCGGGACCACAGCCGAGGATGCCCATGCGCACGCTCACCTCATTGACGACGCTCGCCTTCGCGACCCTGGCCCTCACCTTCGCCGCCTGCGGCGGCGACGACAGCACCGGCACCATCGACGCGCCCGGCGGCACCATCGACGCGCCCAACGGCACGATCGACGCGGGCGTCGACGCTCCGACGAGCGGCGCTTCGCTCGGCATGGCCTGTACCGGCGACGGCCAGGGCACCTGCCCGGCCGGGTACGCGTGCCTGAACCTGCAGGGCGGCTCGGGAATGTTCTGCAGTCAGACCTGCACGGGGACGCAAGACACATCCTGCGGGAACGGCTACACCGGCCCCGGCTTCCCGGCCTGCATCCTCAAGGTCGATTTCATGGACGGCAACCCGGCCGTTCCTCACTGCGGAATCGTGTGCGAGGACGAACCCGGCAACCCCGTCATCTGTCCGGGCGGCGCCGCTCAATGCAACGGCACCTGTCCAGGCACCCTCCAGTGCAATGGCGGCCTCATGACGATGGCCGGCATGCTGCAAGGCAAGGCGTGCATCTAGACTGACCGCGAAGACGCAGTTTCGCTCAGCGCGTGGCAGCGTTGCCGAGCGACGGTGGCGGTGAGATGATTGGCGGCCCTGGGTCGAACACGACATCAACAGGCAGGTTGATGCGGATGCGGCCAGCGCCGCCGCCCCCACCGCCGCCGACCTGTGTGCCATTGGTGCCGTTGAACCCGGGTGAGCCACCAGCGCCACCGTTCCCGCCGCTGCCGGTGTTGCCGAGCATCGAGCAATCTGAGCCGGGGGCGGCACTTTCGCTGTCTGTGCCGTCGGCCGCATAGCCGGCGTAGCCGCAATGACCGGCGCCGCCGTTTGCGACGACCTTCGAAGACGCCGGTACCACGACTTCGGCGGCCTCGAGCAGGATCCCGCCACCCGCTCCTCCGCCTGCACCGACATTGCACGTCGGTGGCGCGCCCACCTGGTCGGTGCAGAAGGGTGTGATTGGGCCCTCCGTGTCCCCCTTGGCGCCACCGCCCGACGCCGTGATTCCGGCGCCCGCGTCAAGGAGAATCCTCGCGCGGCTCGTGATCTGAATCGCGCCGCCACCACCGCCTGGGTGTTCGTCTTCCTCGCGCGCGCTAGGTACGGCGAACGCATCGGCGCCGGGACATCCACCTCTCAGGGGCAACAAGGTGTCCACGCCGACGACGGCGCCGGCGGTCCCGCCCTGACTCGTTCCGCCGCTCCCACCGCGTCCACCCGCGGTGCCGTGTCCGCCGCCTCCCGCGCCACCGGTGCCACCGACGGCGGCAACGCCATTGCGGGCCGTGCAGGCCGGATCATTCGCCGCGGCTGCGCCGGCGCCGGGCACCTCGCGGGCGGCGCTGACGGAGAGGGTGCCGTGGATGAGGACGTCGCCGTCGGAGACGATCGCGAGCGCGCGGTGGCCGCGGGCGACGGCGTTGTCGACCTCGAACGACTTCGCGATGATGACGAGGATGTCGACGGGGGCGCTCGACACGACGGCGGTCTGCACTGGAACCGGCGTGCCGTTGACGGTCACGCGCGGCGCGTCGGTGTCGATCACCGCGTCGCCGGTGAGGACGACGGGCGAGGCGGTGCGCGCCTGGTCGAGGTACATGGCGAGGCCGTTCGACGGCGCGAGGTCGCCGCAGCGGTCGCCGGCGGGCGCGCAGCCGAAGGTGCAGGGCGTCGTCGACGTCGGCGCGCCGTGCGAGTCGCAGACGGTGAGCGTGCCGTCGGCGCAGGTCGTGGTGTCGGGCGTGCAGGTGGCGCTGGTGCCGTCGACCGTGCCGCCGTCGTCGACGACATCGGGCGGGTAGGGGAACTTGCAGGCCGTCGCGGCGAGCAGGAGCGCCACCGGCAAGGCGAACATCATCCGCATGCTGAGCTTCATCATAGCCGCGCTATCGGCCGCGCGCGGCGCCGGTTTCTGACCGTTTCGTTGAAATCCGCCCATTCCTCGGACCGCGACGTGGGTGGTCCCCGTCGGTCCCCGCCGAGGCCCCACAGGCGTCAAGCGCGCCTTCTCTCGCGCCGGTGGCGAGCGAACCGCGCGGCTCGGCTCTCGCGGCAGTCGGTGCCGTCGCAAGCGAGGTGCGCGAGCCATGGTCCGAGCAGTCTGGGCACGTCGCGGAGGGCGATGGGCAAGAACGCCGCCGTGACCGCCTGCCCAACGAACACCATGACGCGCCATCTTGTGCGGCGGTCGCGACCGGGGGAGTCCTCCGGGCAATATTGCCACGTGGGTAATCCTGGCAGGAGAGGCCCCAGCCGATGCGTGTTCGAGATCCGGCCGGGGCGGCGAAGGAAGGGAGTCCTCCAGGCAGAATTACCCACGTGGGTAATTGTGGCGGAAGAGGGCCCAGCCGATGCGTGTTCGAGATCCGGCCGGGGCGGCAAAGGACGGGAGTCCTCCGGGCAGAACTACCCACGTGGGTAATTGTGGTGGGAGAGGGCCCCCCGCCGATGCGTGTTCGAGATCCGGCCGGGGCGGCAAAGGAAGGGAGTCCTCCGGGCAGAACTACCCACCTGGGTAATTGTTGCGGGAGAGGTCCCCAGCCGATGCGTGTCCGAAACTCGGTCGGAGTCGCGAAGGAAGGGAGTCCCCCGGGCAGAACTGCCCACGTGGGTAATTGTGGCGGGAGAGGCCCCAGCCGATGCGTGTCCGAGATCCGGTCGGGTCGCGAAGGAAGGGAGTCCTCCGGGCAGAACTACCCACGTGGGTAATTTGTGGCGGGCGAGGCCTCGGGGCCGAGGTTGCCGGGGAGCATCGCGTCGCGAAGCCGAGCTGGGTGACGCGCGCCTCGAGGTAGCGGCGGCGATCGGCGAGCGCACGCGCGCGGGCCTCGAGCGCGGCCCGCTCGTCGTCGCGGAAGGCGAAGAGCAGGCGGCCGTCGACGTCGGCGAGCTGCTGCGCGACCTCGGCCTGCTCCGCCCGCACCTGCACCGCCTCCGCCTGCGCGGCCGCGCGCGCGTCGATGGCCCTGGCCGGTGTGCCCCTGGCGGCGGTGCCACGAGCCGGCCGGCTCGCGCGGGATCGCGAACACCCGCGGAAGTCGCGCGGTCCGAGCACCTCGCCCGCCGGTGAGATGCTCGGAGGCATCTCCTCTCCCGCCTGCCTCGTCGGAGGCGACGGTCCGGAAGGGCGCCCGACGCCGTCGATCGTGCGCCATCGACCCGGCCTGTCGGCCGGAGCGCCTCACGGTTGCCCCGACAAGCGACGGTCCCGTGAACCGACCCCGAGCCGCCGGTGAGCCGAGCTGGAGCGGCAATCGAGCCGCGCCGATCGATGGGTGGCGCGGACGGCAGGGAGCGCGGTGGTCAGGGGGCGCCGAGGAGCGCCTCGTCGGCGGCGACGGACGGGTCGGTCGGGTCGCTGAGGCGGTGGAGCTCCACGCCGAGGCGGTTGAGGCGGTCGCCGCGCGCGGCCGCGGCGCGGGGCGCGAGCGAGGCGTCGCCGACGAGCGTGAGGAGGCGGAGGTCGTCGAGGCCGGGCCGGGTCGCGTCGGCACGGACCGTCGCCGTCACGTCGCTCCACGTCGCCGAGCCGCGGATCGCGGCGGCCAGCGCGTCCGAGGCCCGCGTCAGGTCGGTGAGCGCCGCCGCCGCGGTGGCGCTGCGCCGCAGCGTGCACCAGCGCCCGCGGTCCGGGCTGGCGAGCGCCGCCTCGTCGATGAGCTCGCCGGCGATGGCGCCGTGCTCGTCGATCGCCGGCCACATGGTCGTCGCCGCGGTGAGGTCCGCGCGCGCGCGTGCGCCGGTCGCGGCATCGCAGCGCAGGACCGCGAGCATCGTCCGCAACGTGCCGGTCATGTGGAGGGCCATCGCGTGGGTGCGGGCGTCGAGCCGCGGGCGGGCCGCGACGGCCTCGAGCCGGGTGAGCTGGGCCTCCGCGAGCTGGATCGCCTTGGCATCGCGCGAACCGCCGCTCCACGCGATCCGGCTCGCCGCCGCGTCGCTGGTGTCGAGCGACTTCGCCTGCTGCATGCGCGCGAGCACCGCCTCGGCCGCCGTGTCGTCGCGGCGCAGCGTGGCGCGGCCGAAGGCGAGCTCGTACGGCCGGGTGCTGCTCGGGGCCAGCACCTCGTACTGCGCGATCAGGTCGGTGGCACGGCGCCAGCTCGCGTCCGCGGCGAGCTCGCCGAGGATCGCCGAACGCTCGCTGCCCGCGGCCAGCATGGAGACGAGCTCGGCGGCCTGGCCATTGCCGATCTCGAGCGCCCGCACGTCGACGCGGCGGGCGAGCACGCGCAGGTCGGCCTGCAGCTCCATGAACGCCTCCAGGTTGGCGACCACGATCGCGTCGTCGCTGGCCGCGCGGTACGCGCGCTCGAGGCTGGTCGCCGCCAGCGCGAGCAGCGCCGGGTCGCCGCTGCAGGCGTACGCGTTCTGGAAGTCGATCGCCGCGTTGTTGTAGCCGGTGACGTTGGCGGCGCTCGCGCCGGTCAGGTTCAGCTCCGCCGCCGTGCGGTAGCGTTCGACGCACTCCGCCGACTTGCCCTGCATCGCCATGCGCGCGCCCTGGACCTCGACGAGCGACACCCGGACGAACGGATCGTTCGCATCGGCCAGCCGGTACCAGCGCTCCTCGTCGTCGAGGTCGTCGGCCATCACGCCGAGCAGCATCGCCGCGGTCTCGCGCACCGGCGAGGGCGCGGTCCGCTGGAGCTCGGTCGCGACCTGCCGCGCGCGGTCCATGCGGCCGATCGTCCGGTACAGCCTGGCCACCGCGAGCGACAGCGCCGGATCCCTGCGGTCGAGCAGCGCCTTGAACGCGGCCTCCGACTCCTCGCTCTTGCCGAGGCGCGCGTCGATCTCGGCGAGGCCGAGCTCGAAGTCGGGCTGGCCCTCGGCGGCGGTGCGGATGGCGAGGAACGTGCGCTCGGCCTGCTGCAAGAGCGCGTCGCGCGCCGGCCCCGACAGCGGCTGCGCGCGGCGGAGCTGCACCGTCCCGAGCGCGAGCGACATCGGCACCACGTCGGCGAGCGCCTGGTAGGCCGGGCGCAGACGGGTGACGTCGCCGTCGACGTCGACCTGCGACGCGCCCCACGCCATCACCTCCTGCTGGCGTTCCTCGTCGGTCGTGGTCGCCGCGTTCAGCTTCTCGCGCAACGAAGCCGGGACGTCGCCGGCGCGCAGGCGGGCGTCGATGCGGTCCGAGGCCGCCTTGATGGCGGCGTCGAGCATCGCGGCGACGGCGGTGAAGCGCGCGACGCGGGCATGGACCAGATCGGTCAGCAGCCGCTCGGCGCCGTCGAGGTCGCCGCGCGCGATCGCGAGCTGCGCGAGCACGAAGCGGCCGTCGCGCACCAGGCGGCCCGGCGGGCCGAACGCCCGCAGGCGCGCCGCCGCGGCGTCGAGCTTGCCGGCCTCCAGCTCGCCGCGCGCGAGCGCGACCGCGACCCGCTGATCCCACGGCCGCGCCTTCTGCATGGCGGCCAGCGCGTCGGGCGTGACGTCGTCGGCCTCGGCCTCGGCGCGGCCGGACTTGCCGCGGTCGCGCGCGTCGGTGACGCGTGCCCGCAGCGGATCGTCGGAGCCGACCGCGTCGAGCCAGCCGTCGAGGTCGGCGCCCGCGTCGTCGAGCAGCGACGGCGCGTCGACCACCTGCTCGAGGATGTGGCTCATCGCGGCGGTGGTGGCCGGATCGATGCGGCCGTCGGCGAGGATGGCGAGCGCGTCCATCGGCCGGTCGGCCGCCTCCGCGCCCGCCAGTTGCAGGCGGATCTCGCTGACGCGCGCCTCGAGCCGGTCGAGCCGCGGGCGATCGAGCCCGTAGCGCGCGACGTCGACGGCCGCGTGACGCAGCACCAGCTCCGCCTCCGGCTCGGACGCGACCGCGGAGGCCCAGGCGTCGAGGTGATCGAGCAGCGCGTCGAGGGCGACGCCGTCGCGCGCGCCGTCGGGCAGCGCCTGGTAGCGACGCACGACCCGCGTCGCCTGATCGATCGCGGCCGACGTGAACGGCGACGGCACCTGCGCCGCCGTCAGCTCGACGATCGCGGCGCCGGCCCGCGCGCGGCGGCCGCCGTCGACGTGTCCGTAGTCGGGGCCGGTCAGCTCGGCGTCGAGGCGCTCGAGCCCGTCGGCGCCGCGGGCCACCAGCGCCGCGTCGAACCGCTTGCGCGCCAGCCGCGACGGATCGCGCAGGTGGCGGTAGGTCCCGAACGCGGCGATCGCGACGACGATCGCGGGGATGATCGCGAACCGCGACCCGCGGGCGAAACGCGACATCGGCTCGCGCGACAGCACGTGGTAGCCCCTGCCGCGCTCGGCGACCCGGTAGGCGCCGAGCGGCAGGATCGGCACCCACAGCGCCGACACGCAGTGCGTCGTGATGTAGGAGCGATCGGGCGCGGTCGCGCTGGCCGTAGAAGCCGAGGCCGCAGCCGTAGAAGCGCGACAGCGTCGGGGCCGGCACGCGCTCGGGCGAGAGCGCGGCGAGCTTGCGGCGCGCGGCGTCGGCGATCGCGTCGCGGGTGCCGTCGGTGGCGAGCCGCTCGTAGACCTGGCGGCCGGTGATCGGATGGCCGTTCGCGCACAGGTAGCGCGCGTGGACGAGCGCGCGGTAGCGCGCGGGCGCGTCCGCGGCGGCTCGCAGCAGCAGCCGCTGATCCTCGTCGGGACAGCGGCGGAGCGCGTCGGCGATCCAGCGGCGCGCGGTCGCCTCGTCGCCGGCGGCGATGAGTACGGCGGCGCCGCGCGCGAGCACCGCGGCGGCGGTCGAGGCGACCTCGCGTTCGACGCTGTCGTCGGCCGCGTCGAGGTCGGCGGCCGCGATCGCCGCATCGACGGCCGCGCGCACGTCGTCGGCGTGGCCGGCCGACACCTCGCGCGGCTCGGGATCAATGACGCGCACCGTCTCCCAGGCATGGTTCCACCGTTCGAGCGCATCGCTCTTCTCCGCCCTCATGACGCATTTCTATCATGCGGAGGATGCTGATCCTCCCGGCAAATGGAGCGGGCGCGAGCGATCGGGTACGGTCGGCGCCGCATGAGCGAGGCGCCGGTGGTCACGCTGCGGTTCGCGGCCGGCACGATCGAGGTGCGCGGCGTCGCGCGGGCCGAGGGCGCGCCGCCGGGCTGCGCGTGGGACGAGCGCACCGCCTGCTGGCGCGCGCCGGCGGTCGCGTACGCGGAGCTCGTGCGCGCCTTCGTCCACGGCAAGCGGCCGTACACCGACGAGGCGCGCGCGTACGGCGAGCTGGCGGCCGGCGCCCGCGTCCACCGCGAACCGCGGCCGTACCAGGCGGAGGCGCTGGCCGCCTGGCAGGCCGCGCGCGGCCGCGGCGTCGTCGTGCTGCCGACCGGCGCCGGCACGTCGCAGGTCGCGACGATGGCGATCGACGCGCGCCGGCGCGACACGCTCGTCATCGCGCCGACGCTCGATCTCGTGCGGCAGTGGCACGACCTCCTGCACGCGACGTTCGGCGAGCCGATCGGCGTCGTCGGCGGCGGCGATCACGACGTCCGCCCGCTCACGGTCGCCACCTACGACTCGGCCTACCTGCACATGGAGCACCTGGGCGCGCGCTTCGGCCTCGTCGTCTTCGACGAGTGTCACCACCTGCCGAGCGGCAGCTACGCGCTCGCCGCGCGCCTCGCGCTGGCGCCGTTCCGCCTCGGGCTGACCGCGACGCCCGAGCGCGCCGACGGCCGCCACGCCCTCTACGGCGAGCTGGTCGGGCCGGTCGTCTATCGCAAGGAGATCGTCGAGCTGTCGGGCGACTACCTCGCCGACTACGTCACCGAGCGGGTCGTCGTCGACCTCGCGCCCGACGAGCGCGCCGAGTACGAGGCCGAGCGCGGCACGTACCGCGCGTTCGTCGCCGCCCACGGCATCCGCATGTCGGCGCCCGACGGCTGGGCGCGCTTCATCATGGAGTCGGCGCGCAGCCCGGCCGGCCGCGCGGCGATGGCCGCGTTCCGCCGCCAGCGCCAGCTCGCGCTGTGCGCGCCGGCCAAGCTCGACTACGTCGAGCACCTGCTCGGCCGCCACCGGGACGAGCCGATCCTGATCTTCACGCAGGACAACGCGACCTGCTACCAGGTGTCGCGCCGCTTCCTGGTGCCGGCGATCACGCACCAGACGCGGGTGCGCGAGCGCAGCGAGCTGCTGCGCGGGCTGGCGAGTGGCCGCTACGGTGCGCTGGCGACGTCGAAGGTGCTGAACGAGGGCGTCGACATCCCCGAGGCGAGCGTCGCGGTCGTGCTGTCCGGCTCCGGCTCGGTGCGCGAGCACGTCCAGCGGCTCGGCCGCATCCTGCGCGCGCGCGACGGCAAGCGCGCCGTCCTCTACGAGCTGGTGACCGGCGACACCGGAGAGACGTACACGAGCGACCGGCGCCGCGAGCACAGCGCCTACCGCTGACCCGCGCCGGCGCGGCCGGCGCGACGCGGCGGTCAGGCGGCGAGGTTGGCGTAGACGAAGCCGCAGTGGCTGGCGCCGACCTCGATGCGGTAGGTGTGCGTGCCGGCCGCGGCCTCGTCGACGAAGCCGCCGTCGTGGACGCCGCGATCGACGCCGTCGACGAACAGGCGCGCGCTGCCGGTCCACCGCAGCTCGACGGTGCCGGCCGCGGTCACCTCCTCGCCGATGCGCGCCCAGCGGCCCGCCGGATCGCGATCGCCGTGGGCGACCAGGCTGCCGCCGTCGGGGCCGCCGACGCAGGTCGCGCCGGTCGCCAGCGCGGCGAGGATCGCCTGCTCGGTCGCCGCGGTCGCCAGCACCCAGGTCGTCACCGCCATCCGGTCGCCGTGGCTGTCGCTGCCGCCGACGGTCGCGATGTGGCGGTGCTCGCGGCGCGCCAGCTCGTCGGCGGCGGCGAACGCGCGCTGCTCGCCGGTCAGCCCGCCGGGCCGCGAGATCAGGTTCGCCATCGCGAGCGGCTGGTTGAGCACCTCGACGCCGTCGAGCAGCGGCAGCTCGTCGGGCGCGCGGGCGGGCGTCGCGGCCGGGTCGGTCCACCGCCGGAACGACAGGTCGCGCTCGGAGATCGGGATGCCGGGGATGCGGGTCGGCATCGCGAACGGGTGGTTGACGACGATGAAGGCGCCGGCGCGCGCCGCGGCGCCGAGGAAGTCGCGCTCGCCGGCGAGCGCC
>DASZXE010001021.1:0-4164 GCA_035546475.1 Kofleriaceae bacterium | reverse complement strand
CGCAAGGCCACGTCGGGCCGCGCCGCGCGCGCGAGCAGCCCGGCCGGCGCCGCCCACAGCGGCGCGCACAGCGCCAGCCACATCGCGAGCCGCGGCGCGATCATCGGCGACGCGTAGCGCAGGCGCCCCGACGCGTACTGCTGCACCCAGACGGTCCCCGCGTCGTCGGCGTTCGCCAGCGCGTGGTTCTCGACCCACGTCCACGCGACGAACGTGAAGCAGGCCAGCGCCACGCCGACGACCGCGAGCCGCGCCCACCGCGGCCACTGCTGCGCCCGCGACGTCTTGCCGACGTACAGGAGGTAGAAGCCGATGATCAGCGCCGGCACGATCGCCATCCACCGGTGGAACAGCAGCAGGTTCGCCGTGTAGAAGCGCTGCTGATACAGCACCTGCACGAACAGGAGCGGCGCGACGCCGGCCGTGATCGCGGCGCCCAGCGCGAACGGCAGCCAGTCGCGCGTCCGCTCGGCGAGCAGGTCGTCACCGCCGCGCGCGGCCCGCGCCACCAGGTACGCCGTCCCGCCGACGACGAAGCCGACGAGGAGGAAGTGGAGCGCGAACGTCGCCACCAGCAGCGCGACGTACAGCCCGCCGCCCTCCGGGCCGCCGGTCGGCATCATCGCCGCGCCTCCATCGCCGGCGCGGTCCCCGCCGCGTCGAGCCAGCCGGCGATCCGCGCCAGCACGGCCGGGTCGTCGCTCACCGGCCACGTGCGCGGCGCGCCCGCGTGCTCCCAGCGCAGGAGCTGCACGACCGCCTCGACCTCGCGCGGCGGGCCCGCGAACGGCGGCATGAAGCCCTTCGTCCGCTGCAGCTCGCCGAGGTTGAGCCGGAGCTGGTCGTCGCTCCAGCCGGTCGTCAGCTCGACGAGCGCGTTCGCCCCCCGCATCGTGTGGCAGGCCGAGCACTGCGCCCGCACGACCTGCGCGCCGAGCGCGAGCTGGTCGTTCGCGTAGCGCCCGCGGTCGCGCAGCGGGTACGGATCGTCGGCGACCGAGCCGACCTCGCGCAGCCGCGCCACCTCGCCGGGCGCGATCGACGACGAGTAGAGGACGCCGCGCACCGTGAACGGCTTGCGCGCGCCCTCGCGCACCATCTCGCCGGCGCCGGTCGCCGCGAACGCGAGCGCGAGGAGCAAGACCGCCGTCGCGCCGCTCACGTACGCGCGCCGCCAGATCATGCCGACGACCGCGTACAGCCCGAGCAGCGTCGACGCGCCGGCGGCCATGCCGAGGAAGAGCGTCATCGCGATGCTGCCGCCCATCAGCCACTGCCGGCTGTCGGCGGGCATCACCGCCAGGTACCAGAGCCCGAACAGCGGCATCACCACCATCGGCAGCAGCAGCCGCGACGCGTGGGCGAGCAGCGCCTGCCGCTCCTCGCGCGAGACGTCGATCGTGTTGATGAGCGCGGCCGCCACCAGCGCCGCCAGCGTGCACGCGACCGCGGTCCGGTAGCCGAGCGACGGCCAGAAGCTCGGGTTGAAGAACCCCGCCCACAGGTCGTGGCCGTGCAGCCACGCGCCGGGCGTGAGCTGCCACGACAGGATGCCGTTGATCCAGAACAGGCTCGCGAACGACGCCAGCGAGTAGAGCCCGAGCAGCGCGAGCCGGCTGCGATCGTCGAGGCGCGGCCCGTACCGGTAGAACGTGTAGCCGGCCATCACCTCGACGGCGAACGCGCACCACTCGGTCGCCCACAGCCAGTGGAACTCGTCGACCATGAGGCCGATCGTGCGGGCGCCGACCTGGATCGTCGTGAACCACATCGCGACGCCGGTCATCGCGCCGAGGACGAAGCTCACCAGCACGAGCAGCTTGAAGTAGCCGTCGAGGAACCGGCGCGCGTTCGGCACGCCGCGCATCGCCAGCCACTGGAAGTAGGTCAGCAGGATGCCGCCGCCGATCGCGAACTGCGCAAGGAAGACGTGGACGATGCCGACCGCGCCGATCACCATCCCGCGCATCGCCGGACCGAAGTCGTTGACCGGATAGATCGAAGGCAGCGGGTCGACCACGGCCGTTCGATGATGGCAGAAGGCGCGCCCGCGTGCGGCATGACGTCACGCCACATCGCGCGGCGCAGGCGTACGATCGTTCGGGTGACCCAGCGCGCCTACGACGACGTCTACCGCCGCTCGCTCGAGGATCCGGACGGCTTCTGGGCCGAGGCGGCGCAGGCGCTCGAGTGGGACCACCCGTGGGAGCGCGTCCTCGACGATCGCGAGCGGCCGATGTTCCGCTGGTTCACCGGCGGCCGGCTGAACGTCTGCCACAACTGCCTCGATCGCCACGTCGCCGCCGGCCACGGCGATCGGGTCGCGCTCGTGTACGACAGCCCGGTCACCGGCAGCGTGCGCCGCTACACGTACGCGCAGCTCACCGACGCGACCGCGCGCGTGGCCGGCATGCTGCGCGACCTCGGCGTCGGCCACGGCGACCGGGTGCTCGTCTACATGCCGATGGTGCCGGAGACGGTGATGACGATGCTCGCGTGCGCGCGGCTCGGCGCGATCCACTCCGTCGTGTTCGGCGGGTTCGCGGCCGCCGAGCTCGCCAGCCGCATCGACGACGCGCGGCCGAAGGTGATCGTGTCGGCGTCGAACGGCATCGAGGTCGACCGGATCGTCGACTACAAGCCGCTGCTCGATCACGCGCTCGAGCTGGCGCACGCGCGCCCCGACGCCTGCGTGATCCTTCAGCGGCCGATGGCGCCGGTGCCGCTCACGCCCGGCCGCGATCACGACTTCGCCGAGCTGGTCGCGCGCGCGCGGCCGGCGCCGTGCCGCCCGGTCGCCGCCACCGATCCGCTCTACATCCTCTACACGTCGGGGACGACCGGCATCCCGAAGGGCGTGGTCCACGACGGCGGCGGCTACGCGGTCGCGCTCGCCTGGACGATGCGGCACGTCTACGGCGTCGAGCCGGGCGACACGTACTGGGCGGCATCGGACCTCGGCTGGGCGGTCGGCCACTCGTACATCGTCTACGGGCCGCTGCTGCACGGCTGCACGACGGTGCTCTACGAGGGCAAGCCGGTCGGCACGCCCGACGCCGGCGCGTTCTGGCGCGTCATCCAGGACCACCACGTGCGCGTGCTGTTCACCGCGCCGACCGCGTTCCGCGCGATCAAGCGCGAGGACTACGACGGCCGCCTGCGCAGGCAGTACGACCTCACCGGCCTCCGCGCGCTCTTCCTCGCCGGCGAGCGCGCCGATCCGGCGACCGTGACGTGGGCCGAGGAGGGCCTGGGCGTGCCGGTCATCGACCACTGGTGGCAGACCGAGACCGGCTGGCCGATCGTCGCCAACTGCCTCGGGCTCGGCGCGTTCCCGGTGAAGCACGGCTCGCCGACCAAGCCGGTGCCCGGCTGGGACGTGCACGTCGTCGGCGCCGACAACCATCCGATGGAGCCGGGGCAGATCGGCGCGCTCGTCATCAAGCTGCCGATGCCGCCGGGCGCGCTACCGACGCTGTGGCAGAAGGACGACCACTTCCGCACGTCGTACCTCGCCGACCATCCCGGCTACTACCACACGTCCGACGCCGGGATGATCGACGCCGACGGCTACGTCTACGTGATGGCGCGGACCGACGACATCATCAACGTCGCCGGCCACCGGCTGTCGACCGGCGCGCTCGAGGAGGTCGTCGCCGCGCACCCGGACGTCGCCGAGTGCGCGGTGGTCGGCGTGGCCGACGCGCTGAAGGGGCAGGTGCCGCTCGGGCTCATCGTCCTGCGCGCGGGCGTGGCGCGGCCGTACCACGACATCGTCGGCGAGCTGGTCCACGCGGTGCGCGAGCGGATCGGGCCGGTGGCGGCGTTCAAGGAGGCGCTGGTGGTGCCGCGGCTGCCGAAGACGCGCTCGGGGAAGATCCTGCGCGGCACGATGCGCGCGATCGCCGACGGCCAGCCGTACCGGATGCCGGCGACGATCGACGACCCGGCGGCGCTGGCCGAGATCGAGGGGATCATCCTCGCCGCGCGGCGCCAGCACGGCTGAGCCGGCCGCGAGGAGCTGTCCGGTCAACCGGACAGCGGGACCAGCGGGCGGACGGTGGCGGCGGGCGAGATGACGCCGGTCACCGCCGAGGCCGCGGCGTGGACGACGATGCGGCCGGCGCCACCGCCGCCGCCGGAGCCGCCGTCGCCGGGGGCGCG
>DASZXE010001020.1:0-2520 GCA_035546475.1 Kofleriaceae bacterium | reverse complement strand
GGCGGCGCTGGCGGCGCGGGTGGCAGCGCGGGCGCGGCGCAGGGGCACACGCCGACGACGCCGGCGCCGCGATGACGCGCGACGAGGCAGCGCGGGAGCCGGCACAGGCGGTGGACGCGCGGTCGATTGACACGCTGCTCGCGCACGGCGCGGTCGAGCCGGCGCGAGAGACCGGCGCGATCGTGCCCTCGATCCATCCGGCGACGACGTTCGCGCGCGATCGCGACCACCGGCTGCCCGGCGCGCCGATGTACGCGCGCGACCAGAACCCGACCTTCGCGCCGGCGGAGGAACTGCTCGTCCGCCTCGAGGGCGGCGCCGCCGCGCTGCTGTTCTCGTCGGGCATGGCGGCCGCCACCGCCGTCTTCCAGACGCTCGCGCCGGGCGATCACGTCATCGCGCAGCGGACGATGTACTGGGGGCTGCGCCAGTGGCTCGTCGCGTTCTGCGCGCGCTGGCAGCTCGAGCTGGCGCTCGTCGATCCGCACGTCGACGGCGCGCTCGCCGCCGCGCTGCGCCCGGGCCGCACCGCGCTCGTCTGGCTCGAGTGTCCCTCGAACCCGACGTGGGACGTGGCGGACCTCGCCGCCGCCGCCGCGCTCGCGCACGGGGCCGGCGCGCGCCTCGCCGTCGACTCGACCGCCGCGACGCCGGTGCACACCCGGCCGCTCGCGCTCGGCGCCGACCTCGTCATGCACGCGGCGACGAAGTACCTGAACGGCCACTCCGACGTCATCGCCGGCGCGCTCGTCACCGCGCGCCTCGACGACGCGTGGGCGCGCCTGTGCGCGCACCGCCACGACGCCGGCGCGATCCTCGGCCCGTTCGAGGCGTGGCTCCTCCACCGCGGCATGCGCACGCTCGCCGTCCGCGTGCGCCGGCAGAGCGCCAGCGCGCTCGCGATCGCGCGCGCCCTCGACGGCCACCCGCGCATCGCCGCCGTGCTCTACCCCGGCCTGCCCTCGCACCACGGCCACGCGATCGCCGCGCGACAGATGCGCGACGGCTTCGGCGGCATGCTGTCGGTGCGCGTCGACGGCGGCGCCGACGCCGCGCTGGCGGTCGCCGGCCGCCTGCGGTTGTTCGCGCGCGCGACGTCGCTCGGCGGCGTCGAGTCACTCGTCGAGCACCGCGCCTCGGTCGAGCCGCCCGACTCGCCGGTGCCGAAAGATCTGCTGCGCCTGTCGATCGGCCTCGAGGATCCCGACGAGCTGATCGCCGATCTCCTCGCCGCCCTCGCCTGACGACGCCCTCGGTCGCGGCTCAGGCCGGCATCGCCGCCGGCTCCGGCGCCGGCAAGAACCGCCGGATGCGCGAGCCCCACGTCGTCCCTGGCCGGACCCCGGACAGCCCCGGCAGCTCGCTCAGCCGGGCGTCGAGCTGCTCGAGCACCGACGTGAGACGGTCGCCCTTGAACATCCGCGACACGAGGTCGACGTGGTCGGCGGGCGTCTTCACACCCGAACCCACCGGCGACCAGCTCCGCTCCAGCACGAAGCGCACCAGCCGGCGCGCGCCGCGCGACTCCGCGAGCCGCTCTCTCGCGCCCTGGAAGTAGTAAGCGAAATGACGCCGTTCCTGCTTGGCGATGCGCTTGCAGAGCTCGGCGAGCACCGGGTTCGCCGTCGAGCGGCCGAGCTCCTCGTAGCCGCGTGTCGTCAACAGCTCCTGCGACGCGCCCCAGGTCATCCACAGCGCGAGGAACGGCCGCGGCGCGAGCATCGCGAGCAGCCGCTGGATGCCGTCCTCGATGCGCGCCTTCCAGCGCGCGTTCGCCCGCAGCTCGCAAGCCCGCGTCATCGCGTTGCGCTCGGCGCCGCCGCACTCGCGCAGGAGCCGGGCGAGCGCGACCGAGTGGAAGTGCTCCTCGTAGTTCCACATGGTGAGGAACGTCATCAGCTCGGCCTGGCGCGCGACCGCGTCGAGCTTCGCGAGCTCGAGCATGTAGAAGACCGTCTGGCCCTCGATGTCGGTGAAGAACTCGAGGACGGCGCGCTCGTCGGCGGTGAGACCGGCGGCGCGGGCCGCGTCCCAGTCGAGGTCGTCGAACATCAGGCGCTGCGAGGCGGCGAGGTGACGCTGGATGTCGGGCACGCCGGAGGTACGGCGGCACCGACCTGCCGGATCGGTCGTCCCGGCAAACTGCAGCGCTCCCGTCCGGGCGCGCGCGATTTCGTCGACCGGGCGTGATCCGCCGGCGCCGCTCGCGCGTACGCCGATCGAGTCCCTCCATGGGTCGTTCCTCGCGATGGTGCACCGCATGACGCCGCACGAGCCCGACGCGGCGGCCGCGCTGGCCGCGCTCGGCCTCGGCTTCGAGCTCGAGGCCGACGACGAGCGCGCTCTCGATCGCGACGACGTCTTCGCGCTGCGCGACGCCGCATCGCTGCTCGCGTACGCGACGCCGCCGGTGCTGCCGCCGTCGACGGAGTGGCGGCGGCTGATGAAGGCGGTGGCGGCGCCGCTGCCGCGCACGCGTGCCGGTCCCCGGCGGCGCACGGTCGCGCTCGCGCTCGCGCT
>DASZXE010001019.1:0-1923 GCA_035546475.1 Kofleriaceae bacterium | reverse complement strand
CGCCGACATCGTCGCCCTCCGCGGCGCCGGCGAGCGCGAACAGGGCCGCGACCCGGGCGCCGATAGCGTCGGCGAGCTGTCCCCGCAGCTCGGCGAGGACCGCCGCGCGCGCGGCGTCGTCGGCGGATGCGCCACCGACGGGATCGATCGGCACCGTGTCGCCGCCCGCCGCGTGGCGGCCGCCGTACTTCGCGATCGTGTGCTGCACGACCGCGGTCAGCGCCTCGGGCGCGAACGGCTTCGTGATGTAGTCGACGATGCCCATCACCTTCACGAACCGCTCGCCGACCTGGTCGCCCTTGGCCGAGAGCAGGACCACCGGCACGTCGCGCAGGCCGGGATCGGCCGCCAGCTCGCGGCAGACCTGGTAGCCGTTCAGCCGCGGCATCACGAAGTCGAGCAGGATGAGGTCGGGCCGCTGGGCGCGCGCCTGCGCCAGGCCCGCTTCTCCGTCGGTCGCCGACGAGACGTCGTAGCCGGCCTTGGTCAGGACGAGCTGCACCACCCGCGCGATCGTCGGGCTGTCATCGATGACCAGGACTCGCGCCGCGTCCATGAGCGAGGCATCTTACATCGCGGACGGAGCCGGCCGCGCGGCGCTGCCGCAATTGGTGGCGTCGGAGGCCCCATGGTAGGCTCGGCCAGCGCCGTCCCCCCATGGCCAGCTCTGCGCAAAGCCTGGACAAGTTCCCGAGGCGGTTCGGGAAGTACCACCTTCTCGGCCCGCTCGCGCAGGGGGGCATGGGCGCGCTCTACCTGGCAGTCGGCGGCGACCGCGGGCTCGAGCGGCTCATGGTCATCAAGACCGTCCTGCCGCACCTCGCCGACGCCGAGTACGTCGCCCGCTTCCGTGACGAGGCGAAGGTCGTCGTCAAGCTGTCGCACGGCAACCTGATCCCGGTCTTCGACGCCGGCCAGGTCGACGGCGAGCTGTTCCTCGCCATGGACTTCGTCGAGGGGCGCGACCTGCGCGCGGTCTGGAACCGCTGCGCGAAGAAGGGCGTCGCGTTCCCCGTCGACATCGCGGTCTACATCGTCAAGGAGCTGTGCCGCGGCCTCGCCTACGCGCACGCGTTCCCCGACCTCGAGCTCGTGCACCGCGACGTCTCGCCGCCGAACGTGCTCGTCTCGTTCACCGGCGAGGTCAAGCTGACCGACTTCGGCCTGGCGTCGTCGACGCTCAAGCTGGAGAAGACCGCGCCCGGCATCATCTACGGCAAGGTCGCGTACATGTCGCCCGAGCAGGCGCGCGGCGAGCCGCTCGACGGGCGCAGCGACCAGTACGCCGCCGGCATCGTCCTCTGGGAGCTGCTGACCGGGCGCCAGCTCTTCCCGCCTGGCAAGGAGCAGCCGCAGGACCTGCTCGCCCGCGCCAAGAACCCGGAGGTCCTGCGGCCGTCGAAGCGCGCGCCGCGGGTGCCGCACGAGCTCGACGAGATCGTGCTGCGCGCGCTCGCGCCGGCGCGCGAGGACCGCTATCCGACCTGCGACGAGCTGCGGCAGGCGCTGCAGGGGTGGCTGGCGGCCAACGCGCCGACCGTCGACGCCGACCGCATGAGCGAGTTCATGCGCGACCTGTTCGCCGACGACATCGACGGCGACCGCGTCGAGCGCGACGCGATGGTCGAGAACGTCCGCAAGCGCGCGATGACCCTGCCGCCCACCCACGAGCTGCGCAAGCTGCTCGAGCGGCCGGTCGGCCAGGAGGTGCTCGACGCCGGCTCCGGCGGCGCGACCGCGATCCGCCAGCCGGGCTCGATCGGCCGCCGCGCGACCGACCGCGGCGCCGAGACGATCGATCGCCGCCGGCAGAACGACCGTCGCTCCGACCGGCCGGCCGCGAGCGGCCCCGAGCGGCTCGGCGCGGCGCGGTCGAGCGATAGCCTCGAGCGTTCCGGCGACCGGGCCGAGCGCTCGGCGGAC
>DASZXE010001018.1:0-2141 GCA_035546475.1 Kofleriaceae bacterium | reverse complement strand
GGCGCCGCACCGGGCGAGCCGGCGCCGGCGCGGCGGGCGCGGGCGCGGGCGCGGTGGCCGGCGCGAGGCCGAGCTCGTCGGTGATCGGCGGCTCGACGAGCGCGGCGACCCGGCTCAGCTCGGCGGTGTCGGCGCCGGCGGCCTTCGCCTTCTTCAGCGCGTCGATCATCGAGGCGCGGCGCTCGGCGACCAGCGCGTCCTTGGTCACGCCCGCGCGCGGCGCGCCGTGGTCGTCGACCAGCTCGGCGTCGAGGTTGCGCTTCGCGTGCGCCTCGGCGAGCAGCACGAAGTTGGCGGCGGTCGCGTACTGCGGCACCTCGACGACGCTCGCCGCCAGCGGCACCGCCGAGCCGCCGTCGCCGCTCTCGACGTAGAGCTGCGCGCGCGCCAGCCGCGCCGGCAGGTAGGCCGAGTTGGCGGCCAGGGCCAGGTCGAGCTCCTTCGCCTCGCCGTCGTGATCGCCCTCGGCGCGATCGACCTCGGCGAGCGCGACGTGGGTGCGGTACGCGAGCGGGTTCGGCTCCTCCGCCGTCACGTTCTCGAGCGCCTGCTCGAGGCGGCGGCGCGCGCCCTTGGTGTCGTGCTGCTGGAGGAGCGCGAGGCCGTGGGCGAGGCGGCCGATCTTGCTGGTCGCCGCGCGCGACGTCTTCTCCAGCTCGTCGGTGGCCTCGTCGCGCGCCTTGCCGGGCGGCGCGACCGCCGCGGCGGCGAGCTGCTGCCACACCTTGATCTCGACGCTGTCGGGCGCCGCGGCGGCCGCCGCGTCCAGCTCGCGCGCGGCGTCGTCGAAGCGGCCGAGGTCGTAGAGCGCCTGGCCGCGGAGCAGCGCCGCGCGGGTGACGCCGAGGCCCTTCAGCGTGTCGAGCGCCGCCTCGTCCTCGCCGCCGGCGACCTGCACGGCGCCGTTGACGAGCAGCACCTGCGGATCGTCCTCCGCCTTGCCCTTGCCGTAGTACTTCACCTGCTGCAGCTCGGTGACCGCGTCGATCACCTTGCCGTCGAGGATGTGGGCGAGCGCGATGCGGGCGAGGAAGCGCGGCTCGCGCGGGCCGTGCGCCTTGGCGAGCGCGTCGGTGAACGCGACGTACTTCTGCAGATCGTAGTTCGACAGCGCGAGCGCGAGCTGGCGGTAGGCGGCGACCCGCGGCCCGACGTCCTGATCGAGGGCGACGTTCAGGTCGTCCATCGCCTTCGAGACGTCGGTGCCGCGCTCGGCGCGGGCGAGCGCGCGGCCGGCGCTGGCGAGCACCTGATCGGGTGCCTTGGCGAGCACCGCGTCGTAGAGCGCGAGGCCCTGATCGAACTGGCCGTCGTCGATGTAGAGGTCGGCGCGATCGATCGCGGCGCGCGGCAGGCCGTCGGCGCCGCCGGCGGCGTCGAACGCCGCGGCCGCCTCGGTGCGCTGGCCGGCGGCGAGCAGCGCGCGGCCCTCGAGCCAGCGCGCCAGCTTGTCGTCGGGGTGCGCCTGCGCGTAGGCGTCGAGCAGCTTGCGGGCCTCGACCAGCGCGGCGAGCGCGGGATCGGTGCCGTCGAGGCGCGCGAGCGCGATCGCGGCGCGCGCGAGGACGAGCTCGCGGTAGCCGGCGCGATCGGGCTTCTTGATGACGCGGCTGGCGCCCTCGATCGCGGTGTCGACGCCCTTCTCGCTGGTGCCGTAGGCGAGCGCGCGCAGCGCCTGCGCCTCGGCGAGCGCGGCGAACGTGCGCGCGTTGGTCGGGTCGCGCTCGAGCGCCTGGTGCAGCTCGTCGAGGCCGCCGGTGAGGCCGGCGTAGCTGCCGGTGGCGACCAGCTTCGCCGCGGCGTCGCGGTGGACGGCGACCGCGCGCTCCTTCTGCCGCTGCGAGTAGTAGTAGTAGCCGCCGCCGCCGCCGAGGCCGAGGACGAGCAGGATGAAGAGCACCACGAACGCGCGCACCGCCGAGCGGCCCCACGACTTCTCCGCGCGGAGGTCCCAGCTCGCGTCGGGGACGCGCACGCCGGGGACGTCGAGGAGGCCGCCGGTGAGCAGATCGTTCAGGTAGTTCTCGCCGACGGCGGCCGACTGGCGCAGCGACGCGGCGGCCGCGTTCTGCGGCTTGGCCGCCGACAAGACGCGCGGACGGACGTCGGGCGGCTGCTGCGGCGGAGGCGGCGCGGTCGGC
>DASZXE010001017.1:0-11745 GCA_035546475.1 Kofleriaceae bacterium | reverse complement strand
CCATCGACGTCGCCGTCCGCGTCGGCGCCGACGTCAGCCTCGACGCCGACGTCAGCCTCCACGTCGACGGCAGCGTCGCCCCGGCGGCCCCGTCGTTGGGCGCGTCGACGTCAAGGTGGTGGAGGGGCTTGCGTGGGCGCCGCGCCGGACGGTACACCCGCGCGCGAACCCGATGAAGATCCACGAGTACCAGGGCAAAGAGCTGTTCCGGAAGTACGGCGTGCCGGTGCCGATCGGCATCCCCGCGATGTCGGTCGCCGACGCGCTGGCCGCCATCCCGCGCGTGCAGGCCGAGGCGAAGACCGAGGTCGTCGTCGTCAAGGCGCAGATCCACGCCGGCGGCCGCGGCAAGGGCGGCGGCGTCAAGGTCGCCAAGACCGTCGCCGACGCCGAGGCCGCCGTCCGCAACATCTTCGGCATGACGCTGGTGACGCCGCAGACCGGGCCCGCCGGCAAGAAGGTGCAGCGCCTGCTCGTCGAGCAGGGCCTCGCCATCGAGCACGAGTATTACCTCGGCATGCTCCTCGACCGCGGCACCGGCCGGGTGACGGTGATGGCCTCCGCCGAGGGCGGCATGGACATCGAGGAGGTCGCCGCCACGCACCCGGAGAAGATCATCCGCGAGGCGATCAACCCCGCGGTCGGCTGGCAGGAGTGGCAGTCGCGCCGGCTCGCCCGCAAGCTCGGCCTCACCGGCAAGCAGGTCGGCGAGCTCGCCGCCTTCCTGCGCGCGCTGACCCGCTGCTACGACGACATGGACTGCTCGCTGCTCGAGATCAACCCGCTCGTCACCACCAAGGACGGCCGGGTGCTCGCGCTCGACGCCAAGATCAACTTCGACGACAACGCGCTCTACCGCCACCCCGAGCTGGCGACCTGGCGCGACCCCAACGAGGAAGACCCGCAGGAGACCGAGGCCAAGGCCTGGGACCTGTCGTACATCGCCCTCGAGGGCAACATCGGCTGCATGGTCAACGGCGCCGGCCTGGCGATGTCGACGATGGACATCATCAAGTACTACGGCGGCCAGCCGGCCAACTTCCTCGACGTCGGCGGCGGCGCCACCGCCGAGAAGGTGACGGCGGCGTTCAAGATCATCACGAGCGATCCGGAGGTGAAGGCGATCTTCGTCAACATCTTCGGCGGCATCATGAAGTGCGACACGATCGCGACCGGCGTGATCGCGGCGGTGAAGGAGGTCGGGCTGAAGGTCCCGCTGGTCGTGCGGCTCGAGGGCACCAACGTCGAGCTGGGCAAGAAGCTGCTCGCCGACAGCGGGCTCAACATCATCGCCGCCAACGACATGGCGGACGGCGCGCAGAAGGCGGTGGCCGCGGCCTCCGGTGCGGCCGCCGGCGCCGCGAAGGGAGGCGCGCAGTGAGCGTCCTCGTCGGATACGACACCCGCCTCGTCGTCCAGGGCATGTCCGGCTCGGCCGGCGGCTTCCACGCCCGCCAGATGGTCGAGTACGGCACCCGCGTGGTCGCCGGCGTCACGCCGGGCCGCGGCGGCGCCAAGGTCGCCGGCCTCGAGCAGGTCCCGATGTTCGACTCGGTCGACGAGGCCGTGGAGAAGGCCGGCGCCAACACGTCGGTCGTCTACGTGCCGCCGCCGGCGGCCGCCGACGCCATCCTCGAGGCGGCCGCGGCCGGCATCGACCTCATCATCGCCATCACCGAGGGCATCCCCGCCCGCGACATGATCCGGGTGAAGACGGTGCTCGAGCGCGACTACCCCGGCGTGACCATGGTCGGCCCCAACTGCCCGGGCGTGATCACGCCGGGCCAGTGCAAGGTCGGCATCATGCCCGGCTACATCCACAAGGCCGGCGGCGTCGGCGTGGTGTCGCGGTCGGGCACGCTGACCTACGAGGTCGTGCACCAGCTCACCGCGCTCGGCCTCGGCCAGTCGACGGCGATCGGCATCGGCGGCGACCCGGTGAAGGGGATGGACTTCATCGAGGCGCTCGCGCTGTTCGCCGACGATCCGGGCACCAGCGCCATCTTCATGATCGGCGAGATCGGCGGCAGCTCCGAGGAGGAGGCGGCCGCCTTCATCCAGGCGAACGTGAAGAAGCCGGTGGCGGCGTTCATCGGCGGGCAGACCGCGCCGCCCGGCAAGCGGATGGGCCACGCGGGCGCCATCATCTCCGGCGGCAAGGGCGCGGCGGCCGACAAGATCGCCGCCTTGAAGGAGGCCGGCATCGCGGTCTCGCCGACGCCGGCCGAGATGGGCAAGACGCTCGCGGCGCTGCTGTAGCGCGGCGGCGGCCTCGCGCGGCGATCGCGAGCCGCGGCGCCGGGCGACGGCTTGAAGTGCGCGGCGGCTTCGCGTAGGGTCCGCCGCGACATGGCCATCGAACGAACCTTCTCCATCATCAAGCCCGACGCCGTCGCTGCCAACCACATCGGCGGCGTCACCGCCAAGCTGGAGGCCGCCGGGCTCCGGGTCATCGCGTCGAAGATGATCCGGCTCACCGAGGCCCAGGCGAAGGCCTTCTACGCGGTCCACAAGGAGCGCGGCTTCTACGGCGACCTGGTCAAGTTCATGACCGAGGGGCCGGTCGTCGTGCAGGTCCTCGAGGGCGAGGGCGCCATCGCGAAGAACCGCGAGGTGATGGGCGCGACGAACCCGGAGAAGGCCGCCGAGGGCACGATCCGCAAGCAGTTCGCCACCAACATCGAGCGCAACGCGGTCCACGGCTCCGACGCCCCCGAGACGGCCAAGGAGGAGATCGCGTTCTTCTTCTCGACCGCCGAGCTGACCGCGCTGGCCCGCTGACCGCGGCACGCGGCGCGGCGCGGCGCTCGGGCGACGCCGTCGGCCTCGATCTCGATCAGCATCGCCGGATCGATCAGCGCTCGCACCTCGACCCTCGAGGTCGCCGGCCGGTGGTCGGCGAAGAGCTCGGCGCGCGCGCGGCCGAGCTCGCGCCAGCGCGCGATGTCCGTGACGACCATGCGCGTGCGGGCGATGCAGCGGCGGTCGACGGCCTTCGACGACACGCGCTCGAACGTGCTGCTCCTGCGCGCATCGTACGCGGGCGCGCGTGCGCGGGCGGGCTCGCGGGGCCCCTGCGCGCGCGTGGCGGCGTCGATCAGAACGTGGCGCCGGGAACGCCGGCCGGCGGCGTGCGCGAGTGCTTGCGCGCCTTGTCGCTGACGATGTTGCCGCGGTCGTCGGTCTCGAGATCCGCGGACGCCTCGCCGGCCGAGTCGATGTCGTCGGCGTGCATCACCTGGAAGATCCGCTTGGCCTTGTCGGTCCACTCGCTGTTGTCGGAGTGGACCGACACCAGGATGCCGCCCTTCTGGACGATGCCCTCGTACCGCTTGGCCTCGTACTCGGGGATGCCCATGCCGATGAGCGCGCCGGTGACGCCGCCGACCGCGCCGCCGACCCCGACGCCGGCCAGGGCCGCCATCAGCGGGCCGGCGGCGATGAACGGCCCGAGGCCGGGGATGGCGAGCGCGCCGATGCCGACCAGCCAGCCGAGCGTGCCGCCGACCACCGCGCCGGTGCCCGCGCCGGCCGCCGCGCCCTCGGGCGCCTTGGTGTGCTTCTCGTGGGCGAACTCCTTCGTGCTCTCCACCTGCGGGAACAGCACGGAGACGTCGTTCGCGCGGAAGCCCTGACGGCGCAGCTCGTCGACGACGCGCTCGACGTGCCCGCGGTCGCGGAAGATGCCGAAGACGGCGGTGTTCTTTCCAGCCATGACGCGCTCCTGTTCTTGATGGGTGCTCGGCGAACGCCCGTCGCGCGGGCGTCCGCGTGTACCCGCAGCAGGTGCAGCACGCGCGCCAGAGCAGCTTCAGCGACGGCCGGCGGCGATCGCCGTTCACCGGCTCAGTCGAGCGCGGGTGGCGGCGGCGGCGCGGCGGGCGCGGCGGCGCCCGGCCTGCGGCGCAGCGGCACGAGCAGCGCGCCGTTCGTGCGGTTGGCGAGCTGGCCGCACGCCGCGTCGATGTCGTCGCCGCGCGGCGTGCGCAGGTAGGTCGGCAGGCCGCGCCGCTTGCACTCCTGCTGGAACGCGTCGATGACGGCCGGCGCCGGCCGCGCGTACGGCGCCTCCGGGTGCGGGTTCCACGGGATGAGGTTCACCTTGCAGCGGAGCCCGCGCAGCAGCGACGAGAGCTGGGCGGCGTCGGCGAGGCTGTCGTTCACGCCGGCGAGCAGCACGTACTCGAACGTGACGCGGCGGCGGTGCTCGAGCGGGTAGGCGCGGATCGCGGCGAGCAGCTTGCCGAGGTTCCACTTGCGGTTGATCGGCATGATCGCGTCGCGGACCGCGTCGTTCGGCGCGTTCAGCGAGATGGCGAGGTTGGGCCGGATCTCCTCGACGCCGAGCTTCTCGAGGCGCGGCACCATGCCGGCGGTCGACACCGTGATGCGCCGCTGCGACAGGCCGAGGCCGCGGTCGTCGGTGAGGATGCGCAGCGACCGCATGACGTGCTCGTAGTTGTGCAGCGGCTCGCCCATCCCCATGTAGACGAGGTTGGAGATGCGGCGGTCCGGCTCCACCTCGGCGAGCAGCGCACGGGCGCGGTAGACCTGATCGGCGATCTCGCCGGCATCGAGGTTGCGCGTGAGGCCGAGCTTGGCGGTCGCGCAGAACTGGCAGTCGACCGCGCAGCCGACCTGCGACGAGATGCACTGGGTCGTCTTGTCGCCGTCGGGGATGAGCACGCTCTCGATCGCGAAGCCGTCGCGGGTGGTGAACCGCAGCTTGCGCGTGCCGTCGCGCGAGGTCTGGACCTCGGCGACGGTGAGCGTGCCGATCCGCATCGCGGCCGCCAGGCGCGCGCGCACCGGCGGGCCGATGTTGGTCATCTCGTCCCACGACGTCGCCCCCTTGCCGTGCACCCAGCGCCAGGCCTGCTCGCCGCGGAAGCGCGGCAGGCCGAGCGCGGCGGCGGCGTCCTCCGCCTCGGCGACGGTGAGCGCGCGCAGGTCCCGGCGAGGCGCCTCCGTGGCGGCGGCGGCGGTGGCGGCGCCGGTGGCCCCGGTGGCCCCGGTCGCCGCAGGCGCGTCGGGCGCGGACGCGTCGGTGGCGGGATCCGGGGCGGACATCGCCCTCGCCTACCACGGTCCGGAGCGCCGGACAACGACGCTGAACCGGCCCCGCCGCCGGCGCGCGGCTACTTGATCGTGACGGTCAAGGTCGTCGACACGTTCTCGCGGAGCCCCTTCAGCTCGGCGAGCGGCGCGAGGATCGCGGCCTTGACGCACGCGTCGCTGTCGGCGGAGCCCGCGGACGCCGCGCCGGCCGGCTCGGCGGCGAACGTGTACTTGCCCGCCTCGTCGTCGTAGTCGCTCGCGAGGTACGTGACCTTGAAGGCGAGCTTCGACACCAGCGCGCGCTGCTCGCGGGCGTCCCAGGCGGCGCTCCAGCAGCTCTGCAGCGCCTCCTTCACGTCCGGCTTGCCGAGGCGGTCGGCGATGACCGGCCACGTCTTGCCCTTCGGCGCCGGATCGGCGGCGATCGTCACGTTCGTGCTCGCCGGGTCCGGCTTGCTGGGCGCCTTCGTCAGGTAGAGATCGGCGAGCTGCGGGCGCGCGAGCTGGCGCGGATCGAAGCCGCTGCCATCGAGCTCGGTCAGGGAGGCGAGCGCCGCGGCGCGCAGGCGGCCGCCCGGCGGCATCGCCAGCAGGCAGCGGTGGAGGATGCGGGCGGCCAGCTCCGCCTTGTCCTTCTGCGCGCGCGCGGCGACGAGCGCGGTGCCCCACGCGCAGTCGAGGTCGGGCGGCACCGTCAGCTTCTCGCCCTCGTAGGCGGCGGACGCCTCGGCGTAGGCGGCGATCGACGCCTGCACGTCGTTGGCGGCCAGCGCGCGCGCGCCGCGGGCCGCGAGGAAGTCGCCGACCATCGACCGCGCCTCCCGCTGGCAGAGCTGATCGAGGCAGCGCAGGCCGTCGGCGCACTGCGACGTCGCGCTGCACGACTCGAGCTCCTTCGACAGGCGGGCCGGCGACACCGCCGTCGGATCCGACGCGGTCGCCTTGCGATCGCATCCGGCGGCCGGCGCGAGGCCGACGAGGCCTACGACGCCGGCGAGGACGGCGGACAGCGTGAGCGTGCGGGACATGGGCTCCTCCAGCGGACGTCGATGGTACCAGGCCATCAGGCGCGCCGCAGGATCTCGCCGAGGATGTCGCGGGTCGACGGATCCGACTCGACCTCGTAGTGCTGCCGCAGGATCGGCACCATGTCGGCGTTGTCGAGGGCGAGCAGCGCCGCGCGGGCCGCGTCGCGCAGCGCGCCGCTCTCCTGGCGCAGCACGCCGACCAGCACCTCGCCCGCCTCGACCGTCTGGATCTTGCCGATCGCGTCGAGCGCCGCCGCCCGCACGCGCGGATCGAGGACGTCCTGGTAGATGCGCGACAGCGGGCCGAGCGCGTGCGGGAAGTGCAGCCCCGCGATCGCGATCAGCGCGGCCTCGCGCACCGTCGGGTTCACGTCGGCGAGCGCCTTGCGCACGATCACGAACGCCCGCTTGAAGTAGAGGAAGCGCAGCGCGCGCACCGCCGCCTTGCGCACCGCCGGCTGCTCGTGGGTGTAGAGCTTCTCGATCGGCGCCAGCGCCGCGTAGCTCTGCAGCTCGCCGAGCTGCTCGGCCAGGGTCACCAGCGTCTCGGTCGCCTCCTGCGTCCCCTCGGCGACCGCGTCGGCGACGGTGAGGATGACGACCAGCGCGCGCCGCCGGATGCCGTTCGGGTAGCGCAGGTCGCCGACGATCGCCTGCGCGACCGCGAGCGGATCGCCGCCCATCTCCCACTCGAGCAGGTCGACGAACCAGATGTCGGCGTACGCGTGCTGCTGCTTCAGGTAGTCGGGGAAGGCCGGCGCGTCGGCGGTCTCGGTCACCGCGCCGCCGTAGCGCCGCGCGATCGCCTCGAAGCGCGCCTTCTGCCGGTCGGACAGGTCGAGCTGGGCGAGCCGCTCGAACACCTTGCGCACCGCGACGTGATCGCCGACCGCCGAGAACTGCTGGGCGGCGGCGAGCAGCGCGTTCTCGACCATCTCGACCGGCATGCCCTCCTTCGCGTAGTGCTCGGCGCACCGCTGCCAGGTCTCGCCGCTCTTCGACTGGTAGCGGCGGTCGTACGGCAGGCCGGTCTTCTGCGCGTAGGCGGCGGCCTCCTGGTAGAGCGTCGCCGCCGCGTGCAGCTCCTGGCGATCGAGCGCCAGCCGGATGAAGTCCTCGTAGTACTGCAGCACGTAGAACTTGAGGTTGTCCTCGCGCAGCACGCGGATGCAGTTGACGTAGCCCTCGGCGAGGTTCTCGAACTGGCCCGAGTCCTTCCCCAGCTTGAGGAGGATCTGGTAGCAGTCGAACGCGCGCTCGAGCTCTCCCTTCGTCTCGAAGTCGTCGGCGACCTGCTCGAGGCGGCGCTGCGCCTCGACGAGCGCGCGCTGGGCGGCGGCCGCCTGCGACGGGTCGTGGCCGATCGCGTTGCCGAGGTTGAAGTGGACGAGCGCCTGCTCGTAGTCGCGGTCGCGCAGCCCGGGGTGGCCGACGAGCGCGGCCCACGCCTCGCGCGCCTTCTCGGGCCGCTTCGCCTTCTCCCACGCGACCGCGGCGTGGACCGGCAGCCGGGCCTGCTCGTAGGCGGCCGCCGCCTCGGTCCACCGCTTCTCGACCTCGGCGAGCCGGCCGCGCAGGGCCGGCTCGTCGCCGAAGCAGGCCTTCGCGAGGTCGAAGTAGTGCAGGTAGAGGTAGATGTGGCCGGCGTCGCGCGCGCGGCCGAGCTGCCGGTACAGCTCGGCGAGGGCGCGCAGCCAGTCGTCGTACTCGTAGTCGACGACGTGCGTCTGCCCCAAGAGCTCGCGGTACGCGCGCTCGGCGTCGCGCACGCGGCCATTGGCGACCGCCTGCTCGGCGGCGACCGCGGCGGCCTCGATCGACTGGAACGCGCGGCGGGCCATCCGTCAGCGAGTCCGATCACGCACGCGCTCGAGGGCGCGGAGGCGGGCGCGATGGCGGGCGTACGCCTGCGCGCGAAGGCTCGCCGGCGCCGCGGCGGTGGTGCCGACGGCGACGATGCCCCGGCTGCCCGACGACGTGTAGCCGTCGGCCCAGGAGCGATCCACGCTGACGCTCCAGTCGGTGTCGCCGGCCAGCGACCACGCCGCCTTCCACCCGGGGAGTTGCTCGAGGCCACCGAGCCGGACGGTGCGCGGCTCGGCGACCCAGCCGGGCGAGATGTCGGCGAAGATGTCCCGCACCGTCGAGGACGAGTACGCGCTCGCGTCCACGACGAGCCGCTCGTCGGCGGCGAGCGTCTGCGCGGGCAACGACCACGACAGGCTCGAACCGCTCACCGTCGGCGCCGGGAACTCGCGCAGGTCGGGCAGCGCGAAGGTCGACGTCGGCGTCACGTCGCGAACGCCGACGCTGCGCGACGCGTAAGGCCCGGTGTCGCGGAAGTCCCCGCGGTCGGCGAACAGCGTCGCGTCGACGCGATCGTCGGCGAGCCGCTGGGACGGCGCGAGCAGGAGGTACGCCGGTGGGGCATCCCCTCCGAGGTCGGAGTCGACCGTGGGCAAGAGCAGCACGCCCCCGCCGGTGTACAGCAAGGCCCCGCCGAAGACGTGGGTGTCCTCGACGGAGAAGCCACTCACCGTCGGCGCGACGACCGTACCGAGCAGGCCGTCGGCGAGATCCACGTCCTCCATCCGGTCACCGGCGATCGGCCCCAGATCGCGGCGCACGATGCGGCCCGGGTCGAGGTTCTGGTCGTGGTCCACCACCAGGAGCTGGTCCGGCCCCGGCCGGGTCCCGAGGGAGTACGTGCTCTCGTCGGCGAGGAAGTCGACGTCGTGCAGGCTCGAGACGTCGACGAAGACGCTGTCGCTGTGGGTGACCGTGCCGGAGATGGTCAGCGGCAGCGGCGTGGAGGTGCACGCGAAGTCGGTCACCGCGGTCGACTCGTCGGTCGTCGACAGGTACAGCCGCGTGTCGCCGTCGCCGAGGCCCGAGCTGCAGGCGACCACGAACCCGTACCGCCCGGTGATGACGCTCGCCTGGTAGTGCCCTTGGTCACCGGTCAGCACCGTCCACGGGCCGTCGCCGTCCTGGAAGGCGACCAGATCCGCGTTCGAGGTCGTGCCCGCGCCGTCCTGGAGCGTCAGGGTCACGGTCGTCCCGGGGGCCGCGTCGGGCGGACTCGCCGCATCGTCGCCGCACGCGGGCACCAGCGCGAGGAGGATGGGAGCGAGGCGCATCGCGTTCATGGCTACTTCCCCTTCCGGCGGGCGGTGGCATCGTCGACGATGTCGAGCGCGCGGCGCTGGCGGCCGGTGCGCGAGACGAACGCCTCGGGCAGGACGACCTGGTGGCGGTGGAGGAGCGGGACGAAGTCGGGCAGCACGTCCGACGACGGTGAAATGATGATGCCATAGAGAAACGCGAGCTGCGACAGGCTACTGACCACGTCGGTCGGCAGGTGGCACTGGCCGTGGGTGATGACGTAGAGGACGACGCGGCGGCGGCCCTCGCGGGCGGCGCGAGTCAGCTCGGCGGCGAGCTGGCGGAAGACCTTGGCGTAGTTGCGGCCGCGCTCGCTCTTGAAGGCGAGCAGGTACGGCACCGGCACCTGGCCGGCGCGCGCGATCTTGATCGTCTCGTGCAGGCGCGAGTCGAAGAAGCGCAGCCAGATCTCGTCCCCCTGCAGCGCCAGCTTCTTCAGCAGGGCGACGGTGAGGCCACGGGCGAACACCTGGCGCTGGCCGCGCATCGACGCCGACGAGTCGACGAGGATGTACTGCAGCCGGCGCTCGTCCTCGCGCTCGCGCTCGCGGCCGTAGTAGAGGAGCTCCTGATCGACGACCTTCTGCTCGAAGACGTCGCGGTCGTGGGCCAGCTCCGACAGCACGAGCGAGTCGACGTTGCCCTTGCGCTCGATCGACGCGTAGCCGTCGACGGCGAACGTCTGCACGCCGGACGCGCGGCGGGTCTCGAGCACCGACGGCAAGAGCTCGAGCGAGAAGTGGGCGACGTCGTGCGCCTCGGGCGAGCCGAGCGCGGCGAACAGGTCGACGAGATCGACGGCGCCGCCGAGCGCATCGGCCGAGCCGGCGCCGTCCTTGAACATGCCGAGGAGCCGCACGGTGTCGAGGTCGATCAGCTCGACGGACGTGTAGATGTGACGGGACTGCTCGTCGAGGTGGCCGAGCAGGCCCCACAGCGGGCGCGGATCGAAGTCGCGGAAGTGCTCGGCCGGATCGACGTCGGTGTAGAGGCCGAGGTCGAGCGGCAGCGGCTCGCGGCCGGCGCCCTTCCCGCGGTCGCGCCACCGGTGGTACGCGTCGGACAGGACGCGCGTGAGCAGCACGGCGACCAGCTCGTCGCGGAGCCGCATGCCCGCCAGCTTCTCGACGACCTCGGACGTCGACACGTCGTTGACGAGGCGGCGATAGTCGTCGAGGACGCCGGTCACCGGCGGCTGGGCGACGCGGGCGAGCTGGTCCTCGCGGCTGCGGATGGTCCACCCGCCGGCGCCGCGCGGCATGGTGAACAGGACGCCGAAGTCGTGGACGAGGAAGAGCGGCAGGTGGATGCCGAGCCGCGCCATCGCGTTCGACCACGCCGCCGCGCGCACGAGCGCCATCGGGTTGTCGACCCGCACGCACGACAGGGTCATCGTGCCCAGGTCGCGCGCGAGGTGCGATCGTCTTCGTTCGGCGGGCAGCGGCAGAGCCCCCGCATGGTACCCCGCCCGGGCGCCCCTGCCTCCCCGCGGCGGCCGCGTGCAGCGGCAAGGGACGGCCCGGCGGCGCTCGACGGAGGCCGACCGGCCCCGAGGCTCCCGCGGGGCACGATGAACCTCGTCGACGAGCTGCCCGCGAGCGCGGCCGCGCTCGCGACGCCGGGACGCCGCTCAGGCTTCAGGCGACGGCGAGGCCGGATCGGCGGACGTCGAGGCGTCTTGCTTGCCGGCGGGCGGCTGGGCGGGGGCGGGCACGCCCGACGAGGGCACCTTGGTGACGCCGCCGGGCGCGGCGAGCGGGGCGGGCTGCTTCGACTTGTCGGCGTCGAACGCCTTCTGGTCCTTGTCGACCTGCTCGTCGACGGTCTTGAACTGCGCCGCGCAGTCGTCCGCGGTCGGCCCCTTCACCGACGTCTTCAGCTTGGCGTAACCGTCGACGAAGATCTTGGCGTGCGTCGCCTCGTGCGTCTTCACCGAGGCCAGCCAGGCGTCGAACCGCTTCTTCTCGTCGTCCGACGCGGCGCCGTACTGCTTCCACTTCGGCAGCTTCGTCGTGATCGTCGCCGTGAACGTCGCGATGATGAACGTCCCGGTCGCGGCGTCGGGGTCGTACTTCTGATCGACCGTGCTCATCTCGCAGCTCCCCGCCTCCTGCCCGGCCGCCTCGCGCGCGGCGACCTGCTTGTAGAGGTCGAGGTAGGTCGGCGCGTCGTAGTCGATCGACCCGGCGGGGCCTTCCTTGATGTTGTAGACGACCTTCGCCGGCTTGCCGCCGCCGTTCTCGGGCGCCGCCTGCTCGCCGCCGGCGACCGCCGGATCGGCCGCGGGCGCGGGCGTGCGCGCCGCGAGCGTCGGGCCGCCGCTCACCTGGGCCGGCCGGCCCGCCACCATCGCGTCGGCGGCGCGATCCGCCTCGGCCTCGGCGGCATCGGCCGGCGTCGAGACCTCGAGCTTGTGCTGGCGCGCCGCCCTGCCGCCGGACTGCTGCACCGTGTGCGCGACCTCGTGGGCGAGCAGGTGCATGCCGAACGGATC
>DASZXE010001016.1:0-5680 GCA_035546475.1 Kofleriaceae bacterium | reverse complement strand
TGAACGGAGCGGCCATGTCCTGCCTTCCTGTTGGAGGGCGAGCGCAGGAGGCTCGCCGGGGAAAGGCAGGTATACCGCAGGCCCCGCGGGTGCAACACGTCGCCACCGTCGGGCGCATCGACGCACCGTGCCGTGCCGCGGCCGGGCCGACCGCCGGGCCGGGCCGGGGCCGGGCCGGGCCGCTGGCAGCGGAAAGTTTCAGTTCTGGATCCGGTAGACGAACATCACGACCGTGCAGATCGGCGCCGGCACGCCGGGATCGTCCGCCGTACGCTTGAGCAGGTACGGGTGATATCGCCAGCCGTACATCCCATCGACGAGCGACTGGTCATAAGCGTCGTAGCCGGTGCTCGCCAGCGTGCGCACCGAGGTCACCGTCCCCTCCCGGTCGACGCACAGCTTGAACGTGCCGTGGATCGTCTCCTTGCCGGCGCGCACCATCTCGAGCTGGGTCGCGCGCGACGGGAGGATCTGATCGTCACCCTGGTAGCGCAGCCCCTTGGCGAGGTTCGGCGGCACGAGGACCTCCTTCTCGACGATGGGAGCGGCGTCGACGCCTGCGTCGATCGGCGGGCCGCCGCAGTCGGGGCCCTCGCACGCGACCTTCCCGCACGGCGGCAGGCCGGCCGGGAACCCGTCGGTGCTGCAGGTGCAGGCCGGCAGCCCGGCCGGCACGCCGTCGACGCTGCAGGTCGCGGGCTCGCCGGTACCGGTGCCCGCCGCGGCCGTCGCGGAGCTGTCCGGGCCGGGCGTCGGCGCCGGCGGCGACGGCGTGGTCGGCGGCTGGACGAGCTCCTTGATCTTGACCTTCACCTGCTTCGGGTGCTGGACCTGCAGGCGACCGCCGGACGGCGGGGTCTGCGCCGCCGGCAGCCTCGCGGCCTGGATCTTCACGTCTCCGCCATCCGCGCCGACCGACACCAGGTCGACGTGCCACATGGCGACCACCGCGAGGCTGGCGGCGACGACGGCGTGCGCGATCGCGGAGCCCACGATCAGCACGGACTTGACGGTTCGGCGGCGAGGACGGGCGACGACCTGATCGAACATCCCGTGGCCGACGCATCAGGTTGCCGGCCGATCTGACGCGGAAGGTCACCGCCTCTCACCGGCCTGCCGCCCCCGCGCCCCACCCCCGTCCCACCCGGCCGACCCGGCCGGCGACCGCCCCGACGGCCGGCTCCGATGCCGCCGGAAGGCCCTCGCAGCCGCGCGGCCGGCCGTCAGAGGTCGCCGTACAGGTCGGCGTAGCCGTCGCTGTACGTGTTGTCGGCGGTGAAGTTCGTCAGCGAGATCGTGATGCTGGCGTCGAGCGCCCGCACGTGGTGCCACCAGCCGACCGGCAGGAACAGGACCTCGCCGGGCGCGAGCTCGACGTCGAGCACCTGCACGCCGGCGAACAGCGGGAAGCGCGCGAGGTCGGGCGCCTCCAGGTCCACCTCCGAGAAGCAGTGGCGGTGGTTGTAGAGGCGCGGGGTGTCGAGCGGCGAGATCAGCCGCACGCGCTTGCGCCCCATCACCTGCGCCATCGCGTTGTTCGTCAGGTCGTGGTGGAGCGGCGTGACGGTGCCCTCCGGCCCGAACCAGAAGAAGCCGCGGCCCTCCCAGCTCGCCGTGAAGTACGGCGGCATCGTGACGTCGGCGAACGCGTCGCGCAGGAACGCGGCGTTGCGGCCGGCGTTGTTGGCGGTCATGTAGACGTCGTTCGACGGACCGGCGACGACGCGGTCGACGAGGTCCGAGAACCGGACGACCTGCTTGTGCGCGATCGAGTTGCGCTCGTACAGCGGATCGCGCGCGCGGTCGCCCTGGATCTCGACGTCGTGGTGGCCGAGCCGCTCCTTCAGGTAGGCCGGCGTCCACGCGCGCAGGGCGGGCCAGTCGTCGATGATGCCGGTGAGCACCGCCGGCCGGCCGGGCGCGTAGCAGCGGACGAGGAACTCCTCGGGCAACGGCCGCGCGAGCCGCTCGACGGCGGGCGGCGCGAGCGCGGCGGTGCGCTGGATCGCGCGCATCGTCCACGCCAGCTTGGCGTGGCGGCGCTGCCAGCGCCGGGCGAGGAGGACGTGGTGGTTGCCGCGCGCGGCGGCGAGCGCGCGCTCGATCTCGGCGGCGGTGAAGCCCTCGCCGGCGAGCGTGCGGGCCAGGGTCGGCTCGGGCACGCCCAGCACCAGGTTCTCGGCGATCCAGTGCTCCCAGCGGGGGCCGAGGCGCGCCACGTCAGCGCGGCGCGATGATCAGCGTGACGCCGACGGTCTCTTCGTCGGAGTCGGTGCTGGCGTTGATCGTCAAGGGATAGGTCCCGGGCGCCGCCGCGCGATCGACGTCGAGGTCGAGGCGGAACGCGTCGCCGGTCGAGTAGGTCGCGTCGGAGAGCGGGATGGTGACGCCGGCGGGCAGGCCGCGGACGGCGAAGCGCACCGTCTCCGAGGAGCCGGCGGTGACCCGCGTGCGCAGGCGGAAGTGCGCGGTGCCGCCCGGCCGCCGGCTCTCGGTGTCGGAGCCGACGACCTCGAGCGAGAACTTGTCGGGCAGGAGCGCGTCGAGCGCGCGGCGGAGCGGGTGGTAGTGGAGGAGGACGAGCTCGCCCTGGGTCGGGCCGTCCGAGCCGACGAGGACGCCCAGCTCCGCGTCGCTCAGGCGATCGAGCTTGCGCGCGATGTGGAGCTGCCGGTGCGGGCGCAGCGGCGCGATGACACCGACGAGGACGCGCGGCTCGAGCTCGTCCATCCGCTCGGCGGCGCTGTCGGTCATCTGCGCGACCGCGTCGGCGTCGAGGCCGAGGGCGATCAGGTCCTCACGCGGCGTCGGCGTCGGGGTCGGCGTCGGCGTCGGAGTCGGCGTCGGCGTCGGCGTCGGCGTCGGGGTCGGGGTCGGGGTCGGCGTCGGCGTCGGGGTCGGGTTCGGGGTCGGCGTCGGCGTCGGCGTCGGGGTCGGCGTCGGCGTCGGCGTCGGCGTCGGCGTCGGCGTCGGCGTCGGCGTCGTGCCGCCCGGGACGGTCGTCTCGAGGTAGTACTCGATGTCGCGCCCCTCCGCCTGCGCCGGGATCTCGGCGCGGTACGTGCCGGCCGTCAGCGGGCCGGTCGCCGTCGCACCGGCCGCCGCCGTCGACGGCGTCATCGCGATCGCGGTGAACGCGCCGACCCCGGCCGGGCGCCACTGCAGGTTGAGGCCGGTCGGCACCGGCGTGCCGGTCAGCTCCACCGTCACCGTGATCGGCGTGGCCGCGTTCGGCGTGCCGCGCGTCACCGGCGTGTGCGTGAGCCGCACCGCCGCGTTGTTCGACGTGATCGGCGACGCCGCCGTCGAGGTCGTCGTGCTGGACGGCGACGACGAGCCGCCCGGCGTGATGCCGAGCGTCGACAGGCCGCCGGCGCCGGGGTTGGTCAGCACCGCCGACGCCGAGTCGGGCAGTGACGACGTGTTCGGCGTCGGCACCGGCGTCGGGTGGAACAGCGTGTCGCTCATCAGATCGCGAATGAGCGACATCAGGTTCGAGCCGGCGATCAGGCTGTCGCAGTTGTTCTCCTGGAAGTTCTCCTCGACGATCGTGATGTGGCCGTCGTTGAGCGAGTTCTGGATCATGAAGTCCAGATCCGCCTGCAGGATGACGGCATTGATGCCGACGCGATGTCGCCAGTAGTCGAACGTGTACTTGAAGTCGATCGTGATGTTGAGGTGGTAGGCGGGCCGCAGCGCCAGGTAGTCCATGCTGTAGAGCACGGCCGCCTGCGAGTCGCGCGCGGTGACGTCGGTGCGGCGCAGCGTGTTCCACAGGATCTCGGCCGCCTTGCCGCCGACGCGCGCGGAGAAGACGGCGTTGTTCGGCCGGTCGAGCACCGGCGCGGTCGAGCCGACGATCGTCACCTGGAAGCCGTCGTTCGTCGTCGTCGTCGCGCCGTGGCTGGCGAGCAGCACCAGCTCGCACGAGCCGCCGATGAACGGCACCGGCGCGACCTGCGGCGCGCTGCCGGTGCCCGCCGGCAGCGTCAGCGAGCCGGTCGGGTGGACGAGCTCGACCTCGAGGGACAGGAAGCCGCCGGCCCGATCCTCGTCGAGGTTGAAGTTCGGATCGCTGGCGACGTCCTCGGTGTAGGCGACGAAGTGGAGGCCGTCGCCATTGCGGGCCACGCGGATCGTCGGCTTTGGCAGGTAGTAGAAGACACCCGGATTGCTGTGGTCGCGGAAGACCTTGAATCCGTCGGCGGTCTCGAAGAACGATTCGAGTGTGAGCATCGGTTCCCCTTCCTCGGCGCGCGCTGCGGAGGCCGAGTCTACACAAGCGGCCGTCCGCTCCCGGCGGTACGCGGCGGCAGTCGGCGGCAGTTCGTCGTGATCGCGAGGTGGGTGCCGCGCGCAGATCGTGCGCACCGCAGACCCGACCGCTGCCGGACGTCCGCACGCGACCGTCGACAAGCCGGCGCGACTGCGGGATAGTCGTACGCGCATGGAGGGCACCGTCATCGGCACCTACCGGGTGCTGCGCAAGCTCGGCGAGGGCGGGATGGGTGCCGTGTACCTGGCGGAGCACTCGCTGCTCGGGCGCAAGGCCGCCGTCAAGGTGCTGCAGCCGGAGCTGTCGAGGAACCAGGACATCGTGCAGCGCTTCTTCAACGAGGCGCGCGCGTCGACGGCGATCGCCGATCCCGGCATCGTCCAGGTCTTCGACTTCGGGTACCACACCGACGGCAGCGCCTACATCGTGATGGAGTTCCTCGAGGGCGAGCCCCTCGACGGACGGGTCAAGCGGCTCGGGCGGCTGGCGCCGGCGGACGCGCTGCGCATCCTGCGGCAGGTGGCGTCGTCGCTGGCGTCGGCGCACGCGCGCGGCATCATCCACCGCGACCTCAAGCCGGAGAACGTCTTCCTCGTCGTCGATCGCGAGGTCGCGCACGGCGAGCGCGCGAAGCTGCTCGACTTCGGCATCGCGAAGCTGACCGGCGACACCGAGAGCAAGCTCAAGACGAGCACGTCGGCGATCATGGGCACGCCGATGTACATGTCGCCCGAGCAGTGCCGCGGCGCCGGCCACGTCGATCCGCGCTCGGACCTCTACTCGCTCGGCTGCGTCCTCTACCACCTGCTCGTCGGCCGGCCGCCGTTCGACGGCGAGGGGGTCGGCGACATCATCGCGATGCACCTGCGCGAGCCGGCGCCGGCCCCGTCGGCGGCGGTGCCGGGCATCCCGCCGGAGGTCGACGCGCTGGTGCTGCGGTTGATGGCGAAGTCGCCCGACCAGCGGTTCGGCTCGGCGGCGGAGCTGGCGGAGGTGATCGGCCGGATGATCGGCGTCAGCGCGGCGATGCCGGCCGCGATGCCGCCGTCGGGGTACGTGACGGGCGGGCAGCACCCGACGACGCTGTCGGGCTCGGCCGGGCACCTGCAGGTCGCCGCGGCGTCGGTGCCGGGCTCGATGATGCCGCGGCGGAAGGGGCGCGCGCTGGTGGCGGGCGTCGTGGCGGGCGTCGCGATCGCGACGGCGGCGGTGGTGGCCGTGGTCGCGGCGGGCGGCGGGAAGGGCAGCGCGAAGGCGGCGGCGGCGGTGGAGACGACGAGGAACAGTGCGTCGGGCACGGGCACGGGCGCGGGCACGGGCACGGGCACGGGTGAGGCGGGGCAGGCCGGGGCTGCGGCTGCCACGGTCGCGGTGCCGGCACCGCCGCCGCCGGTCGCGGCGCCG
>DASZXE010001015.1:0-3631 GCA_035546475.1 Kofleriaceae bacterium | reverse complement strand
CTCCGCGCCCGCGCCCCCGATCACAACCTCTCGCGCTGGGCGCAGGCGCTCGGGCGCACCGCCGACCGCTTCGGCCTGCTCGTCTGCGGCGACATCCCGACCGCGCTGCGGCTCGCCGGCGACCGCTCCGGCGACGGCGGCCTCCACGACTTCGCCCGCTCGCCGACCTTCCTGGCCCTGCGAGCGGCCCTCGGCCTCCAGGCGACCGCCGCGGTATAGTCCGCGCATGGCGGACCCAGCGGATCCTGCCCCCCTGCGCCCGGCGGGCCCGGCGACGGGCAGCACGCGGGCGTGGATCGGGCGGCACGCGCTCGGCCTGCTCGCGCTGCTGGTCGGCGCGACGTCGCTGGCGGTCGCCGCCATCCTGCAGGACGAGCTGTGGTCGTCGCCCGATCACCGGGTGACCATCCCGCTGTTCGTCGGCACGCTGGTGCCCGCGGTGATCTCGCTCGTCCGCCGCGAGCCGACGAAGGTCCTGCCGATCGTCGGCCTCGTGCTGGCGTCGATCGCGGTCGTGCTCGGCTGGGTGCTCGTGGTCGGCGCGATCCTGCTGGCCGCCGCGATCATCGCCTACGTGATGTCGGAGCTGATGTGACCCAGAACCCAACGTCTCCCGGCAACGGCAACGGCAGCAGCACCGGCGACCTGTCCGAGCGCGACCTCATCTACGACTGGAACGCGGTCGAGAAGAACGCCTCGCTGTCGCCGCGCCGCAAGGTCACCTTCCTCGACGAGACGCTGCGCGACGGCATCCAGTCACCGTCGGTCGTCGACCCGACGATCGAGGACAAGCTGCGCCTGGTCGAGCTCGCCTCCGACCTCGGCATCCACTACATGGACATCGGCCTGCCCGGCGCCGGCCGCCGCGCCGTCGAGGACTGCACGATCATCGCCGAGCACATCCGCGACCGGAAGCTGTCGGTCAAGCCGGCGTGCGCGGCCCGCACCCACACGAACGACGTCCAGGCGATCGTCGACATCTCGCAGAAGGTCGGCATCGAGATCGAGGTGCTGACGTTCATCGGCAGCTCGCCGATCCGCCAGTACGCCGAGGACTGGGACCTGCCGCGCATGCTGCGGCTGTCGGCCGACGCGATCGACCTCGGTCGCCGGTACGACCTGCCGGTCGCCTACGTCACCGAGGACACCACCCGCTCGCGGCCGGACGTCCTCCAGAAGCTGTTCATCAACGCGGTCGAGCATGGCGCGCAGCGGCTGATCGTGTGCGACACCGTCGGACACGCGACCCCCGACGGCATCCGCAACTTGCTGCGGTTCACGAGAAACCTTCTCGATGGCCTCGGCCGTTCCGATGTCGGGATCGACTGGCACGGCCACAACGATCGCGGCCTCGGCGTCGTCAACTCGATCTTCGCCATCGAGTACGGCGCCGATCGCATCCACGGCACCGCCCTCGGCATCGGCGAGCGGGTCGGCAACGCCGCGCTCGATCAGATCCTGCTCAACCTCTCGCTGCTCGGCGAGCTGCCCGGCCAGGATCTGTCGAAGCTGCTCCTGTGGTGCCGCACCGCCTCGAAGGCGACGCACGTCGAGATCCACCCGCAGTACCCGCTCGCCGGCTCCGACGCGTTCCGCACCGCGACCGGCGTGCACGCGGCCGCGATCATCAAGGCCGAGAAGAAGGGCCACGGCTGGCTCGCCGACCGCATCTACTCGGGCGTGCCGGCCGGCGCGTTCGGCCGCGAGCAGGAGATCGAGATCGGCCACTACTCGGGCGAGTCGAACGTCGTCTACTGGCTGCGCAAGCGCGGCATCGAGCCCACGCCCGCGCTGGTCACCGCGGTGCTGAACGCCGCGAAGCGCGGAAACCGTGTGCTCACGGACGACGAAATCCATGGGGTGATCAAGGAATTCCGGACCACTCAGGCGCCGGCGCCATAGGCGACGCCGAATCAACGCTGCTCGACGGTGATTCACCCTGTGAGTCTGATCTTCGAGGGTGTCCGCAGGGTGGCAGCCTTGGCGCGTGGCTGCTAAGGTGCGCCTCTCCCATGGCTCCCAACTCCACTGGCTCTCTCCTCGTCCGCAAGGACGTGAAGTTCAACGGTCTGAAGATCTTCTCTGCCACCATGGTCGCCGATCGCGAGCAGCTCGGCGAGAAGGTCACCAACTGGATGGCTGCCCACCCGAGCTGCCGCCCGGTGGAGTTCGTCGTCACGCAGTCGAGCGACGAGGCGTTCCACTGCCTCGCGATCACGCTGTTCTACTTCGACGAGTCCCGGAAGTAACGGACGCGGGGGCGGCGTGGTGAGCGATTCGGAGCGAGCGAGCGAGCGCCGGTTCAACTTCTCGTCGGGACCGGCGATGCTGCCCGAGGAGGTCCTGCGGCGGGCGCAGGCCGCCATCTGGGACCTCGACCACAGCGGCATCGGCGTGCTCGAGCACAGCCACCGCGGCGCCGCGTTCATGAAGGTCGCGGAGCGCGCCGAGCGCGTCGTCCGCGACGTCGGCGGCGTGCCCGACGACTACGCCGTGCTGTTCCTCCAGGGCGGCGCGTCGAGCCAGTTCTTCATGGTGCCGATGAACCTGCTGCCGGCCGGCGCCACCGCCGACTACTGCAACACCGGCGTCTGGTCGCAGAAGGCGATCGGCGAGGCGCGCCGGCTCGGCAAGGTCCACGTCGCGTGCTCGTCGGAGGCGAGCGCGTTCGACCACATCCCCGGCGCGGCCGAGACGTCGTGGTCGGCATCGCCCGCGTACGCGCACTTCACCAGCAACAACACGATCTACGGCACCGAGTGGACGCGCGAGCCGGAGCCGCCGGCCGGCGTGCCGCTGGTCTGCGACGCGTCGAGCGATCTGTTCAGCCGGCCGATCGACCTCCGCCGCTACGGCCTCGTCTACGCCGGCGCGCAGAAGAACCTCGGCATCGCCGGGCTCACGCTCGTGATCGCCCGCCGCGACCTCATCGCCGGCGGCGTCGCCGAGCTGCCGACGATGCTGAGCTACCGCACGCACGAGCTGGCCGGCTCGATGCACAACACGCCGCCGACGTTCGCGATCTACGTGCTCGCCGAGGTGGTCGGCTGGATCGCGGCGCAGGGCGGGCTCGCCGCGATGGCCGAGCGCAACCAGGCCAAGGCGCGCGTGCTCTACGACTTCCTCGACGGCTCGGCCGCGTTCCGCGGCGTGGCGCGCGCCGACAGCCGCTCGCTCATGAACGTCACGTTCCGGGCGGCGACGCCGGCGCTCGAGCGCAAGCTGCTCGCGCGCGCCGACGAGCGCGGCCTCGACGGGCTCGCCGGCCACCGCACGGTCGGCGGCCTGCGCGCCAGCATCTACAACGCCTTCCCCCTCGAGGGCGTGGAGCGGCTGGTCGAGCTGCTCGCCGAGCTCGAGGACGAACACCGCTCCGGCGCGCACGCGGGATCCTGAGGGGCGGCGATGGGGGGGCGTCCGCGCGACGACGAGCTCCGCCAGCGCATCGCGGACGTCTGGGCGGTCGACCTCGCCGGCGTGCCGCTGCGCTGCGAGCTGGCGACCACCGACGCCGCCTGGCTGGCGATGGCCGACCGGCTCGCGCTCGCGATCGAGCAGGCCGGACCGCGCGTGCAGCCGCCGCCGCGCGCGGTGCCGTGGCCGCCGCTGCCCCGACTGCCGAACGGCGGCG
>DASZXE010001014.1:0-32467 GCA_035546475.1 Kofleriaceae bacterium | reverse complement strand
CGCTGCCGTCCCCGCCGCCGCCGCCGCTGCCGTCCCCGCCGCTGCCGTTCCCGCCCTCGCTGCCGTCCCCGCCGCCCCTGTTCCGGCCGCGGCCGCCGTTCCCCTCGCTGCCGTTCCCGCCGCCGCCGTCCCCAACGCTGCCGTCCCCAACGCCGCTGCCGTTCCCGCCGCTGCCGTCCCCGCCGCCGCCTCCTCCGTCCCCGCCGCCGCCCCGGGCCTCGCGGTCCCCGTCGTCATCCCCGTCTCCGCGGCCGCTGCGCCGTCCGTCTCCGTCACCGCCGTCGCGGCGCCCGCCATCCCCGTCGCCATCCACGCCCCGGCCTCGGTCCGCGCGCTCGACCTCCCGATGCCGATGCCCGCCGCGGCCACCGCGGCCACCGCCGGCGCCGCCTCCGCCTTCTCCCCCGCCGCCCTCGGCGACCTCCTCGCCGCGGTCCAGACCTCACTCGGCTTCGCCTGCGCGGCGCTCGCCGCCCTGCCGCACCCCGACGACCTCGTCCCCGGCGATCCCGCCGCGCCCGAGCCGCCGCCCGGCCCGGCCCCGTCGGGCGACGCCCGCTCGCTGCGCGCCGGCGACCAGTTCGCGCTCGTCTACCGCCACGGCGCCGCGGTCATCACCCGCCGCGGCAAGCTCGGCCAGCGCGGCACCTGGCGCGTCGTCGACTACCCCAGCCCGGTGCTCGCCGCCCACGCCTACGCCCTGGAATGCTCTAGACTGGCGGGACAGGGCTTCCGCGACGTCACCTGACGCGGCGCCCGCCCGCCGTACCGATGTTTCGCCGCCGCCGTCCCACCACCCCGCGCGCCCCCGCTCGCTCCGAGCGCGGACCTCGCGAGGATGGTGCCGCCCCGCGCACGCCCGCGCACCGCGGCCCCGCGCACGCCCGCGACGGCAACCCCGATCCCCGCGCCGCCGACCGCGATCGCGATCGCGACCCCGCCGACGATCCGCCGTCGGAGCCCGGCCTCCGCGGCGCGCTCGCGGCCACCGCCCGTCGCTCGTCGTGGGTCGCCCGCTGGGTCGCCGAGGCGCCGTCGCGCTGGCTCGGCCGCCGCAGCGCGGTCGGCGAGGACCTCGCCGGCGGCACCCACGGCCTCACGTACCTGCGCGGCCTCATGCGCGGCAACCGCACCCAGCGCCAGGCCGCCTTCGATCGCCTCGATCCCTCCGCGCCGCCCGTCCTCCTCATCCACGGCTTCCTCGGCACGCGCGGCTCGATGTACCTCCTCGAGCGCCGCCTCGTGCAGGACGGCTTCGTCGTCGTCTCGTTCAACATCGGGACGATCAACACCCGCGACATCCGCCGCTCCGCCTTCCTCATCCACCGCAAGATCGAGCGCGTCCTCGCCCAGAGCCCCTGGCAGAAGATCGACGTCATCGGCCACTCGATGGGCGGCCTGATCGGGCTCTACCTGGTGAAGAAGCTCGGCGGCCACAAGCGCGTGCGCAAGCTGGTGCTGATGGGCACGCCGCTGTTCGGCACCTGGGCCGCGCTGATCGGCGTGCTCACCCTCGGCCTGTGGTCGACGTCGTCGTGGCAGCTCCTGCCGAAGAGCCGCTTCCTCGACGAGCTCGCCCAGGGCCCGCTGCCTCCCGACGTCGAGATCCACACGCTCGCCGCCGCGCGCGACTGGGTCGTGCCGCTCCGCCGCACGCGCCTGCAGGGCGCCAGCAACGTGACGGTGCCGCTCGGCCACTCGAGCCTCGTCGTCGCCGAGGACGTCTACCGCCGCCTCGTCGGCATCCTCCGTCCGCCGTCGCCGCCGCCGCCCACCGATCGATGACGTCGCGGCGATCCGCGCGCGGCCGTGCAGCGCGACCGCCGCACCGAGAACCGCGGTCACGGGCGCGTGATCGCGGGTCGTCGGCTTGCACCGCGGCCACGGGTGGACATACACTTTTCCGGCGCCGGGCCACCCCGGCGCATCGAACATGACCAGGCTCGCGCTGCGATTCATCTCCGGCAAGTACCAGGGGGGCGAGTTCCCTCTGCGCACCAACCGCGAGATCGTGATCGGTCGCTCCAGCGACCTCGACATGGTGCTCGTCGAGGACATGGTGTCGAGGCGCCACGCCAAGATCACCACCACCGACGGCGGCATCCTCATCCAGGACGTTGGTTCGACCAACGGCACCTTCGTCAACGGCGAGAAGATCGAGGGCGTGGCCCGCCTCGCCGAGGGCGACCGCATCCTCGTCGGCACGTCGATCATGAAGGTCGTCGCCGTCGACACGCCGAGCCCGGAGAGCGAGGCCGAGGCGCGCCGCCGCCTCGAGGCCGGCGCGGCCCGCCAGTCGTCGACGAGCGGCCGGCCGATGTCGGGCGTGATCGAGGAGATCCCGCTGCCCGACCTCTTGCAGCTCCTGTCGACGAGCCGCAAGTCGGGCGTGCTGGTCGTGACCGCCGGCGGCCAGGTCGGCAAGATCTACTTCCGCAAGGGGCAGGTCTATTTCGCCGCGATCAACGACGACTACGCCGTCAGCCCGCAGAAGGCGATCTTCCGCATGCTGACCTGGCAGACCGGCACGTTCGAGCTGGAGCCGTCGGTCGAGATGCAGGTGATGGAGGAGATCCGCGAGTCGACGGAGGGCCTCCTGATGGAGGGCGTCCGCCAGCTCGACGAGATGAAGCAGCTCGAGGAGGCGCTGCCGCCGTTCGGCTCGCCGCTCGCGGTGCCGACGCCGCTGGCCGGCCGCCTGCGCGATCTGACGCCGGCCGAGCTCGACACCTTCCAGCTCGTGCTCGATCACGGGCTGATGCAGAAGGTGTTCGATCACTTCCCCGGCACCGACCTCGACTGCGCCCACACGCTCGTCGCGCTGATGAAGCGCGAGTTCGTCGTCGTGCCCTAGGTTGTCTCGGGCGGCGCGCGCGCTCGGCCGCGTCGTCGTGCGGCTGCCCTGTCCTCGCCGCGGTCGAGACCCCACGCCTCGCGGCTGGCCCTCGACGGTTGCTTGCCTAGACCTCGAGCTCGAGGCCCTCGGCCGCCGCGGTCAGCTCGATCGCCGCGCCGCCGTGGCCGTCGAGGTACGCGCGGCACGCGTCGCGGAGCGCGTCGACGTCGGTGTCGCTGTAGTCCTGGTCGTAGTGGAACGTGATGAGCCGCCCGACGCCGGCCGCGATCGCCGCCCGCGCCGCCTCCTCGTACGACGAGAAGCCGCGGTTGCGCCGCGTCGCCTGGTCCGCCGGCACGTACGTGCTGTCGTGCAGGAGCGCGCTCGCGCCGCGGTAGAACGCGACGACGTCGTCGGCCGGCCCGCTCTCCGGATAGCCCGCGTCCGACGCGTAGACGAACGAGCGCCCGCCCTCCTCGAGGCGGAACGCGAGCGCGGTCGTCGTGCCGTGCGGGTTGACGTGCGCGGTCACCGACAGCCCGCCCGCCGAGAACGGCGCCCCCGGCGTCACCGCCCGCACGTCGAACGACGCGCCCAGGTTCTTGAGCGTGTAGAGCGGCGAGAACTGCGGGTTCATCTGCCCCTCGAGGATGCTCTCGAGCCGCTCGCTCGACGAGCCGGGGCCGTGGACGATGAACTGGTTGCCGGGGATGAAGACCGGCGCGAAGAAGCCGAGCCCCTGGATGTGGTCCCAGTGCGAGTGCGACAGCAGGATCGTCGCCTTGCCCTTGCCCTTGCCGAAGTCGCCGGCGAGCAGGTGGTTGCCGAGCGGCATGAGCCCGGTGCCCATGTCGAGGATCACCAGCTCGCCGCTCGCGGTCGTCACCGTCACGCACGACGTGTTGCCGCCGTAGCGGTTGGTCTCCGGCCCCGGCGCGGGGATCGAGCCGCGCACGCCCCAGAAGCGCAGCTTCACGATCGCGCTCCTCGCCGCGGCGCGCGCGCCGTCACTCGTCGTCTCCCAGCGTCAGCTCGAGGCCCTCGTACGCCGCGATGACGTCGAACGGATCGCCAGCCTGCTTCGCGCTCCACCGGGTCGCCAGCAGGATCGCGTCCTGCGCGTCGTCGGTGCGCGCCGGCGCGTGGTGGTAGAGGCAGAGCGTCTTCACGCCCGCCTCGCGCGCGATGGCCAGCGCGTCGTCGGGCGTCGAGTGGCCCCAGTGCGGCCGCTGCCGGTACTCGTCGACGGTGAACTGGGTGTCGTAGACGAGCAGGTCGGCCCCCTTGCACATCGCGACGAGGCTCGCGCGCATCGCCTGCAGCTTGGCGGCGACCGCGGGCGGCAGCGGCGTGCCGAGCACCGGCGGCGTCGCGACGAACTCGTGCTCGAGCAGCACGTCGACGAACGGCGCGGTGTCGGAGCAGTAGACCATCGCCGCGCCGTCGGCATCGATGCGGTACGCCATCGCCACCCACGGATGGTTGAGGCGCGTGCAGGTGACGGTCGTCTTGCCGACCTCGAAGCGGGTGCCCTCGACGAGCTCGTGGAACGCGATGTCGGCCTCGAGCGCCGACAGTGGCACCGGGAAGTACGGGTCCTCGGTCTGCGAGGCGAACACCGCCTGCAGGTGGGTGTCGCCGGTCTGCCGCGCGTAGATGTGCAGGCAGTTGCCCTTCGTGTAGAGCGGCGAGAAGAACGGCATCCCCTGGATGTGGTCCCAGTGGGTGTGGCTGATGAGGATGTGGGCGGTACCGGCGCCCTCGCCGAAACGGCCGTCCATGAGCTGCTTGCCGAGGCGGCGGATGCCGGTGCCGGCGTCGATGATGAACGGCTCGGCGCCGCGCGGCCGGACCTCCACGCACGACGTGTTGCCGCCGTACCGGTTGGTGCTCGGCCCCGGGACGGGGATCGAGCCGCGGACACCCCAGAAACGGACCTTCATCGGGAGCGCTCAGCGCGCGCCGCCGACGATAACACGCGCCGCCGCGGAGGCTCGCCTTCGCACCTGCGGGGTGAGCGCCTGGCCACACCTCCGCGCCGGCTCGTCGAGGCCGCGGCGAGGCCGCGTCCGAGGCCGGGCCAGGGCCGCGTCGAGGCCGCGTCAGGCGAGTCGTCAGGCGAGTCGTCAGGGCACGACGTAGACGGCGCCCATCATGCCGGTGCCGAAATGGTGGGCGCAGTAGTAGCCGTAGTCGCCGGTCGCCGGGAACGTCACGCTCGCGCTCGTGCCGGTGTCGGTCGGCGGGATCGGGTTGCCCGGCTGGTCGGTCGGCGTGCCCTCGACGATCGCGCCGGGCGTGAGCGGGTGCTCGCTGAAGTCTCCGGTCCACGTCACCGTCTGGCCGGCGCGGATCATCACGCACGGCGGCGCGTAGAGGAAGCTGGCGAACTGGATCGTGCGGTTCGCGTCGTCGGCGGTCAGGTCGACCGCCGTGTCGGCGACGCAGCCGTTGAGCACCGGCGGCGGCGGCGGCTGATCGATCCCGCTGGCATCGGTCGCCGCATCGGTCGGCCGCGCATCGATCGCGCTCGCGTCCGGCGCCGCATCGGCCACCGGCGCGTCGACGACCGCCGCGTCGATCGCCTTGCCCCCGTCATCGCCGCCGCAGCCTCCGAGCGCCACCAGCGACACGACGATCGAGACGACGAGCGAGGAGCGGAACATCGCGCCGAAACGTACAGGATCCGCGCGGCGCCGCGCACGCGAAGACACGGGCCCTCATCCCGCCTTCCGCCGCGTGCGGCGCGCCGGCTCGCCGCCCGGCGCGCGTCGCCGCGCGGAGGCCCGAGGTCGCGGCGCCAGGCCGAGCAGCCGGGCGACGCGGGAAGTCACCGTGCGCGGCAGCCCGCCCGCCTCGGCGTGCCGGGCGAACTCTCCGACCGCGGCGCGCACCGCGTCGATGATCTCTGCGGCTCCGCGGACGCCCGTGTTGCGCGCCAGGTCGCGCAGCTCGACCTCGCCGGGATCGCGGGCCGTGCCGCCGACCAGCATGGCGTGCTCGCCGCCCGGTCCATCAGAGCAGGTGAGATCGTACGCGGGGCTCGGCCTCCAGCCGCCGCGCTCGTCCATCAGGAAGGCGAAGTTGCGAGTGTGATCGTCGCGGTTGTGCGCGAAGACGTTGAAGCACGCCCGCCGGAACAGCGCGGCGACGGCGCGCTCGTCGCGGGTGAGCTGCCTCGTCGCGATCAGGAGATCGCGGTACGTCATCGACGGATAGTCGTGCGGCGCGTGGAGGAGGCCGGCGATCGTGTGCGCGTGGATCTTGCGCGTTCCATCCCGGTCGAAGCGGCGGGTCGCGAAGTAGCCTGGATGTCGTCGCGTCCGCCCCAGCATCGTCGTGGCGGGCACGTCGATGCCCGCGGCGGCCGCCATGAGCGCATAGACGTGCTCGAGCGTGCCGGCGTGGCGATCGTCGCCGCGCGCGAGGAACTTCACGACATAGGGCGTGCAGCCCGGATGATGGAGGCGTTCGCCGAAGATCACCGAACCGGCGGCGGACACCTGGACGAGCGCCTTCGGCCGCGCGCCTTGCGGCGATCCACCGAGCGCGATCAGGCGGTCGAGATCGGCGACCCACGCGTCGTCGAGGACCGCCGCGACGTCCGCCGCGAGGTCGGGCAGGCTGACCACCGTCGGCGGCTCCAGCTCGACCTCCGGTTCGTAGACCAGCGCCCCCATCGCGCGCGCGCCGATCAACGCCAGCCGATCGAGCGGGCCCATCGCCCGGGTCGGCACACCCATCTTCGCCGCGCGACGGTCGATCAGCAGTCGGCCCCACCCGTCGGGGAGGCTGTCCTCGAACAAGCCCGGAAGCCCCTGGAAGATCCCCGGATCGCCGGTGACGACACCCGGCCGCAAGGGCAGCTTGAACGGCGACAGCTCGAGGCCGCGGGCGAGGAACGCGGGATCGTACTCGAACAGGAGCTCGTGCTCGCGGCGACCCAGGCGACCGACCGTGATGCGGCGGCCCTCCTCCGGTTCGTACGAGACGGTGAGGCGGGTGACGGGGATCATCGGCGCCTCCGCACGCGCAGGCGCTCCGGCCGGGTCGGCCGTGCGAGCGCCTCGTCCAGCGAGCGGTACGGAGGCGCCTCGAACAGGCGATCGAAGCCAGCCTCGGCTCCGAGCACGAACGCGATGCGCAGCGCGCTGTCGAGCGACGCGCGGCCGGTCCGTTCGAGCCGGATCACCGTGCCCGGCGACACGCCCGCGCGTGCCGCGACCTCCCGCTGCTGGAGCTCGCGTAGCACCCGCAGGGCGCGCACGCGCCGGCCGAGGGACCGCAGCGTCTCGCCGTGCTCTCCAACGTCCATTTATGGACGATTATGACCTCGAAACGCGATTTAACTACATATTTCTGGTTCTGATCGTGGACCACCTCCGATCCAGCCGGGGGCTGTCGGCGCGGCCGTGGATGCGATATCGAAGGCGGATGCGGATCCTGTTCGTCGTTGCGGTCCTCGCCGGCGCCGGCGGCGTGGCGCGCGCCGGTACCCTCACCGTCGGACCGGGGCGGCAGTACGCGACGCCGTGCGAGGCGATCGCGGCGGCGCAGGCCGGTGACGTCATCGAGGTCGATGCCGGCCACTACGACGGCGACACCTGCGCGTGGTCGACCGACAACCTGACCGTGCGCGGCGTCGGCGGCCGCGCCGTCATCGACCTGACCGGCGTGACGCCCGCGCAGCAGAAGGGCATCTTCACCATCTACGCCGAGAACGCGACGATCGAGAACTTCGAGCTGTCGCACGCAGCGATCTCGCAGGAGGCGGGCAACAACGGCGCCGGCATCCGCCACCAGGGCACCAACCTGACCGTGCGCGACTGCTACCTGCACGACAACCAGGACGGCATCCTCGGCGCGCCGGCGGCGGCGGGGACCGGCACGGTGATCATCGAGCGCACCGAGCTCGCCGACAACGGCGCCGGCGACGGGCAGTCGCACAACGCGTACCTCAACCACTACGCGAGCGTGACCTTGCGCGAGTCGTACAGCCACGGCGCCGTCGTCGGTCACCTGTTCAAGACCCGCGCCGCGGAGAACTTCATCCTCTACAACCGGCTCACCGACGAGGACGGCACCACCGCCAGCTACGAGCTCGACGTGCCCAACGGCGGCACGACGTTCGTGATCGGCAACCTGATCGAGCAGTCGGCGGCGTCGCAGAACGGCGGCATCGTCGAGTACGCGGCCGAGGGCGCAACGAACCCCGACCAGCACCTCTACCTCGTCAACAACACGGTCGTGAACGATCGTGCCGCTGGCGTCTTCCTGAACCTCAACGGCGCGCCCACGGCGCTGGTCGCCAACAACCTCTTCGTCGGGCCGGGCAGCCTGCCGGCGGCGTCGGCGAGCGTGACGCTCGACCACGACTGGACCGACGCCGACGGCGACCCGATGCTGGTCGGGCGCGCGACGTTCGACTACCACCTGGCCGCGGGCTCGCCGGCGGTGGATCGCGGCGCGCCGCTCGCGATGGCCGGCGCGATGTCGCTCGTGCCCGATCGGCAGTACGTCCATCCGCGGTCGAGCGAGGCGCGCGCCGTCGCGGGAACGGCGATCGACGTCGGCGCCTACGAGCTCGGCGGCGCGGTCGGCCCCGACGCCGGCACGGGCCCCGACGGAGGCGCGACCGCGGACGACGGCGGCGGTGGCTGCGGCTGCCGCTCGTCCTCGCGTGGCGGTGGCGGCGCGCTCGTGCTCGCCCTGGTCGCGCTCGGCTGGCTGCGCCGCTCGTCGCGCGCGCGGTCTCGTCGTGCGTGAACGCATCGCGAGCCGTGGACGCGGGCTCGCTCACAGCGAGACCCCGTCGATGATGCCACGGCGGTACGCCCGTCTGCGGAAGCGGACCCGGCCGGCGCTCGCGGAGCTACCGGTTGCCGTCAGCCGCCAGAGGACAGGAGCGGGCGATGTGGCCACCGCCGCGAGAAGTGGCGCGCGCCCCTGGTCGGAGGAGCCGAGCCTGCCGGGGCGCGGTCAGCGATCGGGCGGATCGACGCCGAACAGCGTCCCGACCACGAGCTCGATCGCGTCGAACGGCTCCGGGCGGACGACCTCGCCCCGCTCCGCGGTGAGCACGGTGAGGTACCCCTCGGGCGTGTACCGCATGACCGTCAGCGTTTCGTCGCGCGAATCGACGAGCCAGTGATGCGGGACCGCGTTGCGGTGGTACAGGCGGAGCTTCTTGACGGTGTCGTGCTTCGCGTTGTTCGGGGAGACGACCTCGCAGATCCAGTCGGGCAGGACGGTCACCGGCGCGCCGGTCGGCCGCTCCGGGCAACGCTCGCGACGCCAGCCAAGGACGTCGGGGCGGACGATGCCGCCGCCCGGGAGGCGGACCTCGACTTCGGTCTGGATCCACCATCCCCCGGGACCGCCCCGGCCGGCACCACGCTGGAAGGGGCCTCGCACCGACGCGATGATTCCGCCTGCGGCGTCACCATGCTCGCCGCTCGGCGTGGCCTTCTCGAGGATCTCGCCGTCGATCAGCTCGTGGAAGCGCTGCCCGTCGGGGATCGCCCAGAAGTCCGCCTCGGTCGCGCCCGAGCGCCGCACGGGATCCATACACGGCCATTATACGCGCACCGACGTGCCCCGACCAGCGACCGTCAGGGTGCCGCCCCGTGGGCGCGCTGGGACCGCGTCGACCTGCGAGTCGGAAGAGCGTGCGCCGCTCGTCGCGCGCGCGGTCAGTGGGTGGCGATGCCGATGGCGCGGCGGCGTGACTCGGTGGCGGCGTAGAGCAGGTAGTCGGGGCCGCCGTCGCCGAGGACGACGGTCGGCGCGCCGGCCGGGTCGCCGAGGATCGCGCGCGTGCCGCCCGCGCGCTCCCACGCGACGCCGTCGAACGACGCGGCGTAGCCGATCGCGAACCGCCACGGCGTGTCGTCGGTCGGCTCCGGCACCTTCGTCCCCGCGTACCACATCATCCAGAGGCCGCGGCCGGTCGACTCCTCGATCCAGGCGAGCGACGGCTGACCGATCGCGACCGAGTCGAAGGCGCCGGCGACGTCGCCGCGGGCGGTGAAGGTCGGCGCGTCGTCGACGGTGAAGGCGACGCCGTCGGCCGAGCGCGCGAACCAGATGCCCGCGGCCGGCGGACGCTCGAGGGCGACCAGCCACGTCGTGCCGACCCACGCGGCGCCGGGCGAGCGGCCCGACGGGATGACCGGGCCGGTGTGCTTCTGCCACGTCTGCCCGTCGTCGAACGAGTCGGCGCGGCCGATCGCCGGATCGGCGAGGCCGCCCTCGTAGAACATGATCAGGTGGCCGTCGGTGGCGCGATCGGCGATGACCGCGGGCGCGGCGACGCGGCCCTCCTCCCACGGCTGGTCGGCGGCGAGCGCGAGGACGAGCGGGTCGGGCGCCGACCGCAGATCGGCGAGCGCGCCGGCCCAGATCTGCGTGTCGCCGACCGGCGGCGAGGCGTCCTCGTGCGAGAGCCAGTAGCGCACGCCGCCGCCGGCGCGCGGCAGGGCGGCGGGCTCGTCGAGGTCGAGCGCCGGGTCGAGGGCGATCCACGGCTCGTCGATCGGCGTGTCGAGATCGAAGGCGGGGCGGCGGAACGGGCCGGCGCCGGTGGCGGGCAGGTTGTCCTTGCCGCCGCTGGTGTCGTCGGCGAAGCCGAGGCCGCAGGCGGCGAGGGCGAGGGCCGAGAGCGCGAAGGAGAACGAGCAGAAGATCGAGAGCGGGAGCCGGAGCGGGAAGGGGCGGCGCGGCGTGGGCATCAGAACCTCCACCGCGTGCCGAGGCTCGCCGCGACCACCGCGCCGGCGGACCGGTAGTCGCCGATCGGATCGGCGGGCGCGAGCTTCACGTGCTCGCGCGGGGCGAGCGCGGTCACCGCCAGGCCGACGTCGATCGACACCGGCCGCAGCACGATGCCGCCGAGGTGCGGCAGCTCGACGCCGAGCCCGGCCGACAGCGTGTGCTTGTCGTTGTCGATGAAGTTCGTCGCCCCGCGCTGCGGCGGCGCCGGCGACCGCTCGTAGACGTAGCCGCCGCGCGCGCGCCACGTCCGCGCTCCGTCGCCGAACGTGTACTCGACGCCGAGCCGCGGCACCGCGAGGTCGTGGAAGTGCGGCGCGGGCAAGGCGCTCTGCGGCGGGATGTCGACGAGGTCGTTGAACTGCCCGAGGTCGAGATCGAGATCGACGTGCGCCGCCGGGTTCTCGAACGCGCTCCAGCGGTGCCACGCCAGGTCGAACGCGACCTCGAGCTTCGGCGTCAGCCGCGCGCTCGCGCCGACGGTGAGCTGCGCCGGCTGGAACAGGTCCTGCGCGCGCGACCTCAGGTTGAGGAAGCCGTTCTCGACGAGCGGCGGCTGCCCCGGCGCGCCGACGTCGCCCATGATGATGAACCGCTGGTCGAGCACGAGCTTGAAGCCGCCGCGGTACGAGGCCGCGATCGTCAGCCACGGCCGCGCCTGCCACGCGATGCCGGCCTGCGGGTAGCGGATCGTCTTCAGGTCGACGTCGATCGCCAGATCGAGATCGCTCGCCTCCGGATCGGGGATCGCGACCAGCCCGTCGAGCTCGACGGAGCCCTGGGTGCTCGACATGTAGGCGATGCCGCCGCCGATCGCGATGCCGTGCGGCAGCTCGAGCGCGAGGTTGGCGGCGAGGAACAGGCGCTGCGGGCGATTGTCGTACAGCGCGAACCGCGGCGCCTCGCTCGGCAGCGTGCGCGTGCGCGTGATCTGCTGGTCGGGCAGGAAGACGGCGGCGCCGACCGCGAGCCGCGCGCCCATCAGCCGCCCCGGCACGACGAGGCCCATCGCGAGGCCGCGCGAGACGTCGACGTCGGTGTCGCGGCCGTCGATCGTCAGGCGCGGCACCGCGAGCTGGTAGCCGACGTCGATCCGGATGTCGGACGAGCGCGCGAGCAGGGCCGGGTTGTAGTAGCTGGCGCTGGTGTCGTCGGCGGCCGCGACCTCGGCGCCGCCCATCGCCTGGCTGCGCGGGCCGAAGCCGAACAGGTCGATCGGGTTCGCGCGCGCCGGCGCCGCGCCGGCGGCGACGAGCACGCCGGCGACGATGCCCGCGGCCACGTTCGCGGCGCGCCTCACAGGTCGACTCCGAGCGTCAGCCCGCCGACGACGATGCGGCCGCCGGTGTCGAGGACGTCGAACGGCGGCGCCTCGCCCGCCGGGAACAGGCCGGGGTCCTTCTCGTGGCGGCGCGGCTGGAGCTGGTGGAGCTGCACCCACGCGTCGACGTGCAGCGGCAGCTTGCTCCTCGGCCACGCCAGGCCGACGCCGGCCGCGAACAGGTGGCGATCGTTGTCGAGCAGCGACTGCCGGCCGCGCTGCTCGGGCGCCGGGCTCCACAGGAACGCATAGCCGCCGCGCAGCGCGAGCTCGCCGCCGAGCGCCGGCGCGACCCGCTCGACGGCGACCCGCGGCACCGCGGTGTCGTGGAAGCCCGGCGGCTCCTGCGGCGGCGTCGCCGCGACCGGGTTCTCCGTCGGCAGCGGGAACGCGCTCCAGTGCTGCCACGCCAGGTGGCCGGTGAGCGTGACCGTGTCGCTGACCTGCCACGCCGCCTCGACGGCGACCGTCCACGGGTCGTACTGCGCGTTGCCGGCGATGCGGATCGCCGGCAGCGTCAGCGGCAGCACGGCGCCGAGGTCGTTGGTCACCTGGATGTCGTAGTCGGAGCGCGACGGCGCGCGCGCGACCGCGCCGAGCTCGACGCGCGGCCGCCACTTCCAGCGCACGCCGGCGATCGGCGCGAACCGGGTGAGCAGCCGCTGCTCGCTCTGCGTGGTGAAGCGCCCCGAGCCGTCGGTGGTGACGGCGATGCCGCCCTGCAGCACGGCGAGCGCGTTGACGCCGAGGCCCACCGACCAGCGCGGTCGCAGGCGCACGCCGACGGCGAGCTGGAGCCCGACGACCTGGCTGCGGCTCTCGAGCAGCGCGAACGTCGGCGTGCCCGGCTTCGGCGCGCGGGCGCGGTTGATCGCCTCGGTCGGCACGAAGAAGCCGAAGCCGAGCCCGACCCGATCGCGCAGCGCGCCGCCGAACGGCATCGGCACCTGGCCGCCGACGACGAGGCCGCGCGCCGGATCGGTCCCGGTGTCGGCGCCGTCGAGCTCGAGCGAGAAGTCGCCGTAGAGGCCGCCGATCGTCGCGCGCCGCCGGGTGACGTCGGCCAGGCCGGCGGGGTCGAGGTAGACCGCCTCGTAGTCGCGGGTCGACGCGACGCCGGCTCCCGCCAGCGCCGGCGACCGGCCGCCGAAGCCGAACAGATCGAGCGGCGACGCGGTCGCGCGGCCCACGCCGGCTGCCGTGGCGGCGACGACGGCCAGCGCCGCGGTCGCCCGCGCGCGCGGCGCGCTCAGACGGTTGGCCAGAATGCCAACCCTCTCGTCGATCGATCGGCCTCGGGGGGAACCCCGAGCCCGAGCTCCACACAGAACAACCCCGGCCCGGGCAGTGCTCGGGGCCGAAGCCGGCGGGAACGGCGTCGCATCGGCGGCACGATACCCGAACGTCCGAGGCGCCGGCGCCACGCAGGCCACGGATTCCCGAGGGTGCGCGTCGAGGTTCCGCGGTGATCGCGCTGGCACGTCCCGTGCTCGTCCTCCGCGCCACATGCGCGCGCCCGTCCTCGCCGTCGTCGTCGCCTCGCTCGTCTCGCTCGCCCCGCTCACCGCCTCCGCCGGCCGGGAGGTCTCGGTCGGGGTGAGCACCGGCTGGTCGCACGACCAGGAGGCGGGCGACGGCACCGACGCCGCGCGCACCTGGGGCCTGTGGGGCCGCGTCCGCCTGACGTCGCGGCTCGCCGCCCAGGCCGAGCTGGTCCGCCACGAGACGGCCGGCGCGTGCGACACGTGCACGTTCGGCATCGAGAGCGACATCCGCACCATGTCGGGGATGCTGGTGGTCGACCTCGCCGACCACGGCCACTGGATGCCGGTGCTGTTCGCCGGCGTCGGCCTCGACCGCGACGACGGCAGCATCCCGACGAAGGGCCACCACACCGAGGGCGGCTTCGGCGTCGAGTACCGCGGCGACGGCGGCTTCCTGTTCGGCGTCGACGCCCGGATGGGCGGTCGCTCGATCGACAGCCAGCCGGGCGAGCTCGAGCCCGCGACCGACGTCCAGGCCGGCCAGGCCGGCGGCGGCGCGACCTTCCTCGCCGCGCCCGGCCTCCGCTCCGGCGAGTACCGCGCGCTCCGCCTCACGCTCGGCGTCCGCTTCTAGCGCGGCGCCCGATCGTGGTCAGTGCAGCAGCGCGTAGAGCGCGATGCTGGCCAGTGACAAGGCGAAGCTCCGCATCGTCGAGAGCGGCGCGTCGTCGGGCACGCCGAGCGGCACCGCGGTCGTGCGCCGGCTGTCGACCCAGACGCGGGTCTGCTGCTGGCCGGCGCCGGCGGCGATCGCGAGGTCGGCGTAGCCGGTCGGCACGCCGGCGATCGTGACCTTCTGCGTGCGCGCGCCGCGCACGACCATGGTGCCGTTGACGGCGACCGACACCGACGACGCCGGCGCGGTGAACGCCAGCTCGATGGTGCCCACGTCGTCGCCTGCCTCCGACGGAAACCGCGCGTTCACGTCGTGCGCGCACGCAGTGACCCCGACGGCGATCGCGATCGCCACCGCGGCCACCGCGGGCGCCCTGCCTGGGCACCTGCGATGATCCATGCGTCCTTGGTCGCTTCCCCGCCGCGCGCGGTTGCCCGGAGGATGACGTAGAGTGCGCGGGTGACGCTGGCGGTCATCACCGGGGCGACCGGGTTGCTGGGAGGCAACCTGGCGGAGGCGCTGCGCGCCGAGCGCGTGCACGTGCGCGCGATCCGCCGGCCGTCGAGCCGGATCGAGCACCTCGCCCACCTCGACATCGAGTGGATGTACGCCGACCTCGACGACGTCGGCGGGCTGACCCGCGCGTTCGCCGGCGCCGACGTGGTCTTCCACGCGGCCGCGTCCGTCGAGGTCGGCTCGGCGCTGACGCCCGCCATGCGCCACACCAACGTCGACGGCACCGCCGCCGTGCTCGCCGCGGTGCGCGCCGCCGGCGCCGGCCGGCTCGTCCACGTCTCGAGCGTCGTCGCGGTCGGGCTGTCGACCGACGGCCGCCCGTGCGACGAGCGCGCGCCGTGGAACTTCGATCGCTACGGGCTCGCCGACGGCTACTCGATCAGCAAGCACGAGGCCGAGGAGCTGGTGCGCGCCGCCGGCCGCGACGTCGACGCGGTCATCATCAACCCGACCTACATGTTCGGCCCGCTCGACGCGCGGCCGTCGTCGGGCGGCCTGATCCTCGACGTCGTCCGCCGCCGCGTGCCGGGCTGGGCGCCGGGCCTCAACGACTTCGTCGACGTCCGCGACGTCGCCCGCGGCGCGCTGCAGGCGTGGCGGCGCGGCGCCCGCGGCGAGCGCTACATCCTCGGCGGCGAGCGGGCGAGCTACCGCGAGATCTTCGAGCGGATCGCGGCGCAGGCCGGCGTCGCGCCGCCGCGGCTGCCGGTCCCGCGCCTCGCCGCGCTCGCCCTCGGCAAGGCGGGCGACCTCTACCAGCGCGTCACCGGCAAGGAGCCGCTGCTCAACTCGACCGCGGCGCGCTACGCGTACACCGACCGCTTCCAGTTCACCCACGCGCGGGCGACCCGCGAGCTCGGCTACCGGCACGGCTCCGTCGACGTCGCGATCGCCGACGCGCTGGCCTGGTTCCGTGCCCACGGGATGCTGTGACGTGGCAGTCTCGGGGGCGATCCATGCCCAGTCCCGGCTCCTCCTCCCTGGTCTCGTCCGCGTTCCTGTCCGCGTTCCTGCTGGCCGCCGCGCTCGCCGCCTGCGGCGGTGACGATGGCGGCGGCCCCACCGGCGTCACGCCCGCGATCATCCCCGGCGGCGGCGTCCACGACCCCGGCCTCGACGGGGCGCTGAACGTCTTCGTCATCGATCACGACGACGGCTCGCCGCTCGCGGGCGCCGAGGTGCGGGTCGGCGCCACCACCGTCACCACCGACGCCACCGGCCTCGCGATCGTCGACGGCCTCACCGGCCCGCAGACGATCGCCGCCCGCGCCGACGGCCACGCGCCCGCCGTCTGGGTCGGCGCCGACGGCGCCAACGTCACGATCCCGCTCGAGCGCACGCCGCCCGACACCAGCCGCCCGCCGTCGGCGCAGCTCACCGGCTCGATCACCGGCTGGGACGGGCTGCCGATGCCCGACCTCAACCACCGGCAGATCGCGCTCATCCACTACGCGCAGGATCCGGACCTCGCGGCGCGCGCCAACACGATCCAGCAGCCGACCGCGATGGGCAGCCTGCCCGCCGCGTCCTGCCTGCGCGTGCGCGGCCCGTCGACCCCGTGCGCGTGGAAGCTCAACGCGCGCGCCGGCGCGATCGCGCTCGGCCTCACGCTCCTCGACGTCGACGACCGCGGCACCCCCGATCCCGGCGACGACGCGACCGTGATCTCCGGCTTCTCGGTCCATCCGATCACCGTCACCGCCGGCATGAACCAGAGCGGCGTGATGCTCGACCTGCCGCCCGCCGACAGCACCGTGCGGCCGACCGTCGACACCGGCACGCCGCCGGCCGCGCTGACGCAGGTCGGCGTCCAGATCGGCCTCGACCTCGGCGCCGCCGGCGTGCTGCGCTTCCCCGAGGTCGATCCGACCCGCGCCGGCGCCGTGATCCCGCAGCTCACGATCGCGCCGGGCGCGACGTACGAGCTGCTCGGCCTCGCGCGCGAGCCGGTCGCCGACGGCACCGCCGCCGACAGCGTCACGCTGCACCGCGGCCTCACCGATCCGACGACGCTGTCGGCCGGGCCGTGGCTCGAGCCGCCGACCGCGCTCGCGTCCGACCGCACGATGGTCTCGTTCACCCGCGTGCGCGCCGACGGCCCGTACGCGGTCGAGTTGACCGACGCCGGCCTCGGCGTCGAGGGCCGGCCGGTGCTGTCGGTCCTCATCCTCGACGCGTCGTCGCAGGTCGCGCTGCCGACCGACTTCGCGCCGCTGCCGGCCGACCCGCTGACGATGAAGGTCACGACCGTCGACGCCGGCACGATCGACCTGCGCAACTTCGAGATCGACACCGTCGTCGCGCACCTGGCCGGCACCGCGTCCGACACGATCGCGCTGCCGGTGACCTCGCCCTGACGGCGGCCGCGGCTGTCGCGATCTTCGTCACCGGGCCACCGGGTGTTGGAGGCCGCGACGCTGGACTCGCGCGCGTGGTTCGACCACGATCGGCAAGTGCGCGACGCGCGGTCGAACCGGGCTGGCACCGGCCGTGCTTTCTCCCCGCAGACGGCCGGGGTGCGCCCTCGGCATGAAGGAGGACCCATGCGTTCGTCTAGCTTCCTCGTGCCCCTGTTCCTGCTGGCGGCCGCCTGCGGTGGCGACGACGGCGGCGCCGACGTCGCGCCGGCGATCATCCCCGGCGGCGGCATCCACGACCCCGGCATCGACGGCGTGGTCAACGTCTTCGTCACCGACTCCGACACCGATCAGCCGATCGCCAACGCGACGGTGCGGGTCGGCGCCACCGACGGCACCACCGACACCACCGGCCTCGTGATCGTGAAGGACGTCACCGGCCCGCAGACCGTGCTCGTGCGCGCGGCCGGCTACGCGGCGTCGATGTGGGTCGGCGTCGACGGCGCCAACGTGACCGTCCCGCTCGACAGGACGCCGACGCCCGACACGCCCCCGCCGCAGGCGCAGCTCACCGGCTCGATCACCGGCTGGGACGGCCTCGCCGCGCCCGCCGCCGGCCACGTCCGCGCCGCGCTGGTCACCTTCGCGCAGGATCCGGAGCTCGGCTCGACGGCGAACGACATCACGCAGCCGCCCGCGATGAACAACATCCCCGCCGCCGCCTGCGTGCGCCTGCCCGGCCCCGGCTCGCCGCCGTGCGCGTGGAAGCTGAACGCGCGCGCCGGCACGATCGCGCTCGGCATGATCGTGATCGACATCGACGGCCACGGCACGCCGAACGACGACACCGACGACACCCAGACGATCACCGGCTACTCGGTGAAGCAGCCGATCACCGTCGTCGCCGGCGCGAACCAGAGCGGCATCATGATGGACCTGCCGCCGGCGAACAGCACGGTGACCGCGAGCATCGACTTCGGCACCCCGCCCGCCGCGCTCGGCGACGCGGCGGCGGTGGTCGGCCTCGACCTCGGCGCCAACGGCATCCTCCGCCTCACCAACGTCGATCGCATGCGATCGAGCGCGGTGCTGCCGAACCTGACCGCCTTCGGCGGCGCGACGTACGAGCTGCTCGGCGTCGCGCAGGAGCCGGTCGACGACGGCACCGCGGCGCAGAGCATCGTGCTCCGCCACGGCATCTCGTCGCCGTCGTCGCTGGCGGCCGGCGACTGGCTGGCGCCGCCGACCGGCCTGGCGTCGGACCGGCAGACCGCGTCGTTCACCCGCGGCGCCGCCGACGGGCCGTACATCGTCGAGTTCGACAGCTCGAGCGGGCAGGGCGCCGCCAACCGCGTGCTGGGCGTCGGCATCTTCGACGACAGCTCGCAGGTGAGCTTGCCGACCGACTTCGCGCCGCTGCCGTCCGGCCCGGTGACGATGAAGGTCACCACGCTCGACACCGGCAGCCCGATCGACGTGCGCGACTTCGAGATCGACGACCTCACGCAGCACGCGGTCCGCGCGGCGTCGGACGTCATCGAGCTGAACTGACCCGCGCGCCGGCCGCGGGTTGCGCGGCGGGGGAGGCGCACGTACCCTCCGCGGCCATGTCGTCGACGGGATCGACCCGCAACATCCTCCCCGAGCTCGAGGCGCGCGGCCTCGTCGCCGACCTCTCGCACAAGGACGAGCTCGGCGCCGCGCTCGCCGCCGGCAACGTCCCGCACTACGCGGGCCACGATCCGACCGCGACCAGCCTGCACGTCGGCCACCTGATCCCGGTCGTCATCCAGCGGCGGCTACAGGTCGCCGGCCACCGGCCGATCGTCGTCGTCGGCGGCGCCACCGGCATGATCGGCGACCCGTCGGGCAAGTCGAACGAGCGCCAGCTCCTCGATCGCGACACCCTCGCCGCCAACGTCGCCGGCATCCGCGCGCAGCTCGCGCGCTTCCTCGACTTCGACGGCGGCCCGACCGGCGCGGTCATGGCCAACAACGCCGACTGGTTCGCCGGCGTCTCGTTCCTCGACTTCCTCCGCGACGTCGGCAAGCACGTCAGCGTCAACTACATGCTGGCGAAGGACTCGGTCCGCTCGCGCCTCGAGGATCGCGAGCAGGGCATCAGCTACACCGAGTTCTCCTACATGCTCCTGCAGGCGTGGGACTTCGTCGTGCTGTCGCGCGACCACGGCTGCCGGCTGCAGGTCGGCGGCAGCGATCAGTGGGGCAACATCACCGCCGGCATCGAGCTGTCGCGCCGCCTCGGCGGGCCGCAGCTCTACGGCGTGGTCGCCCCGCTCCTCCTCGACGCCAGCGGCCAGAAGATGGGCAAGACGTCGACCGGCCAGCGGGTGTGGCTCGACCCCGCCCGCACGTCGGCGTACGCCTTCTACCAGTACTGGCTCAACGTCGAGGACGCGATGGTGGGCGGCTACCTGCGGAAGTTCTCGTTCCGCCCGCTCGAGGAGCTCGACGCCATCGTGGCCGCGCACGACGCCGACCCCGGCAAGCGAGCCGCCCAGCGCGAGCTGGCGCGCGACCTCACCCGCTGGGTCCACGGCGACGACGGCCTGCGCCGCGCCGAGGTCGCGTCCGCCGTCATGTTCGGCGGCAGCCTCGCCGACGCGCACGACGCCGACCTCGAGCCGCTGACCGCCGAGGTCGGCTGCACCGAGCTGACGCGCGCCACGCTCGACGCCGGCGTCGCGATCGTCGACCTCCTGGTCCAGACCAAGCTGGCGCCGTCGAAGGGCGAGGCCCGCCGCACGCTCGGCCAGGGCGGCCTCTACCTCAACAACCAGCAGGTCACCGCCGTCGACCTCGTCGTGCGCGCCGAGCACCTCGGCACCGAGTCGTTCATCCTCCTGCGCAAGGGCAAGAAGACCTACCACCTCGTCCGCATCCGCTGACGCGCCGCCCCGCCGGCCGGCCGGGCGGGCCGGGCGCGGCCGGTCAGTTGGGCGAGGTGTAGTCGGCGGTGATCGAGTAGTTCGCGGCGCGGGTGCTGTAGCCGTTGACGGCGACGTACGCGGTCGTCTGGTTGTTCGGCACCGTCAGCGAGCAGGTCTCGCCGGGGCCGTCGATGTAGGGCCGGCAGTTGTAGAGCGAGCGCGTCGGCGCCGCGCCGAAGCGGACGTAGAGGTCGGGGTCGTTGGTGCCGGTCATCGTCACCGTCAGCGACGTGCCGGGCACGACCGACAGCGCCGGCGTCAGGTTGCGGAAGGTGTTGTGGCTGACCGAGCCGCTCCACGTCTGCGTCTTCTCGCCGCCGCCGGGCGGAGGCGGCGGGGGCGGCGGCGGCGGGCCGCCACCGGGCGGGCCGTACAGCGCGGCGGCGCCCTGGGCGTCGAGCGCGGTGAACGACAGGTCCTCCGACGTGCCGTTGCACTGCGGGTAGTGCATGATCGACGCGCTGTCGTACGGCGTCAGCGGCCGCCAGTTGTTGTCCTCGAAGCAGGTGCCCGCCTCCGGCCGCGTGTGCTCGTGGCGGAAGCCGAGGACGTGGCCGAGCTCGTGGGCGACGATGTTCGACAGCGGCCAGCCGCCGGTGTCGCCGAACGAGCTCGAGTCGACCTTGACCTCGCGCGACGACCGGCTGTTGCTGGGGAAGAACGACGACGCCAGGTACGGCTGGTTGCTCACCATCCGCACGTTGAAGACGACGTTGTTGTTGGTGTTCGTGCAGTTCGCGTCCTGCGCCGGCACGTACGTGAAGTTCACGTTCGCGCGCGACTCCCAGCCGGCGCTCGCGGTGTCGAGCGCGGCGACGATCGCCGCCTTGTGGCTGCCGAAGCTCGAGCTCACGCAGTAGGTGAGGTTGAGCTTCTGCGTGTCGCTCCACCGGTCGTCGTTGCCGCCGACGGTGTTGACGATCAGCTCGTCCCCGTCGGGGTGGAAGAGCTGCATGTAGAACTCGTAGAGGTGCTTCTTGTCGATGACCGGCTCGTCGCCGTTGACGATGTAGTTGCCGCCGTCCCACGGCTCCTTGTAGGTCAACGCCTCGAACTGGTCGAAGGTCATGTCGGCCGAGTAGCCGCCACTGGTGTCTCCGACCACGCCGAGATCACAGCCGCCGAGCTGTGCCCCACCCAACGCCGCCGCGACGAACAAGAGTGCGCGCTTCATGGGTCGTCTCCTGACTGGCCTGACTTGCTTTCTTCGCTGGCGTGCGCGCGACTCTTCATGCGCGATGCCAGCGTCGGTGCCCACGGCCGTTTGCAGCCGCGCGGGCGCCGTCGCGGAATTCCCCGCCGAAGCCGGCTCGGCGCCGCGGGGCGAGGCGCGCGCGCCGCGCTGCACCACGGTTCGTGAGCACGGCCACGCACGCGCGTGCGCCCGCGACTGACAGCGTCGACCCCGCGGACAGAAGGGCCGGCGGCGCTGTCACTCGATGTCAGGCCGCGGGGAGGAAGCCGGCGCCGCGCGCACGAACGCCGGTTGCGACGGCGCCTGCGAGCGTGACAGCCGGGCGCGCTTTCTTCAGGAACGCAGAGGAGTTTTGCCTCGGCGCCTCGCTGCGCACACCTCCGACATGTCCGGTTTCCGGACAGCTTCGCCGTGCGCCGCCGCCACGGTGGGCGGCGCTGCCGCAGCGCGCCCGCACGTCCACCTCGCCGCGCCCGTCGGGAGATGTGCGTCGGCCGGCGCCGGGCCCCGACCTCCTCCCACGACAGGCGTGCAGCGTCCGTTCAATAACAGACGAGGCCGTTGCCGCCGCCGATGGGGCGGCCGATGCCGATCGGCCCGGTGCTCTCCTCGGCGGCGTTCAGGTAGACGCGCAACCCGGAGGCGCCCATCTTCGCGTCGCCGACGACGACGCGGCCGTCGGGGCAGGTCGCGACGTCGAGGACGAGCTGCTCCGCCGGGCTGGCGCCGACGTCGAGCGCGTTGCGGCCGACGTCGAACGAGCGCAGGCGCCCGCTCTGCGACGAGAAGTCGGCGGCGTAGAGCGCGGCGGCGATCCACACCTTGGCGCCGTCGGCCGACATCTCGAAGCGGTTCGCGTAGGCGCCGAGGTCGGCGTTGCGCAGCAGGCAGCCGCCCGACGACGGCGTGGCGCCGGTGTGGATGCGGGCGATGCAACCATCGGCCGCGCTGGTGAACGACGGTGCGGTCGCGACCAGGAGGTCCCCGCCGAGCGCGCCGGCCGTCGCCGGCGTGATGAGGCCGATCGGGTTCGGGAACGGCAGGTCGAACGTCGTCTCCACCGTGTCGGTCGTGCTGTCGACGACGACGACCTTGCCGTTGCCGCGCGGCGTGAACGTCGCGTCGAGGATGCCGCAGGCGACGTAGACCTTGGCGCCGACCGCGTAGGCGGAGACGCAGTCGGGCTTGCCGTCGGGATCGATCGTCGGGAAGGCGAGCGTGGTCTTCGCGCGCGTCTGCCGATCGATGATGACGATGCCGGCGGTGCCCATCGCGGGCAGGTAGAGCTCGTGGCCGGCGACCGCCACGTCCTGCGGGTTCGAGCCGCCGCCGGTCGCGAACTGATCGACCAGCGCGAGCGGCCGGCCGCCGAGGATGGTGACGTTCTCGCCCTGCGCGCGGTTGACGATGAACAGCTCGTCGCCGTAGCGGCGCAGGTACGGATCGCCGCCGGCGACCCCGGCGAGCGCGTTCGGCGTCGCCTGGCGGGTCACGACGTCGACGGTCGAGAAGACGCCGGTGACCGCGAAGTCGCCGGCGACCGCGGCGGCGGTGGCGTGGGCGGGCGGCGCGTCGACGGGCGTCGCATCGATCGACGGCGCGGCGTCGACCGAGCCCTCGGGGGACAGGTTGTCGCCGCACGCGGCGGCGAGCGGCAGCGCGAGCACGAGGGCGCGGACGAACAGGCTGGGGGCGAGGCGGGCGAGCATGAGTCTCCAGGCGCGGGGCGCGGTCAGAAGGTCCAGTCGAGCCGCGCGTAGAGCGCGCGGCCGGGCAGGGGATAGCCGGCGACGTCGGCGACGGCGCGCGGCACGTGAGCGAGGTCGGGGCGCGGCGGCGGGTCGAGCGGCACGTCCTCGACGCGGTCGTCGGCGAGGTTCTTGCCCTCGACGGCGACGGTGACGCCGCGGCCGAGCTCGAGCTTGACGCCCGCGCCGACGAGCCAGCGGGCCGGCACCATCGACAGGTTGGCCTCGTCGAGGAAGCTGCCGGCCTCGTACGAGGCATCGGCGAACGCGGCGGCGAGGCGCCCGCGCACGCGATGGGCGGCGTCGAGGCGCAGGTAGGCGGCGTGCGCGGGGCGGGCCGGCAGCCGCTTGCCGTCGAGGCTGTCGTCGGCGGACCGCTGGCGCGCGTCGAGCCACGTGTAGTTCGCCGACGCGGTGAGCGTGCGGGCGAGGCGCGCGCTGGCGACCAGCTCGACGCCGTGGAGGTCGGCGCCCGGCAGGTTGACCGGCCGGGTGACGAGGCCGCCGGTGGTGACGAGCGCGATCACGTCGGTCGGCCGCGACCAGAAGCCGGCGGCCTCGAGGTAGAGGCGATCGAGCGGGCCGCGCGCGGCCGCGGGCGCGACGACCACGCCGAGGTCCGCCGCCCAGCCGCGCTCGGTGCGCAGGCCGGGGCGGCCGACGATGAAGCCGCGGTCGCCGAACAGCTCGAGCGCGGTGGGCAGGCGCGCGTAGCGGCCGGCGCCGCCCTTGATGGCGACCCCGTCGTCGACGAGCGCGCGGACGCCGACCCGCGGGCTGACCAGCGCCTCGCCGCGCGTCGGCTGCGCGGTCGACGCCGGATCGCCGGAGGTGGCGTCGAGGAGCGGCGCGGTCCGCTCGAGGTCGACCCGCACCGCCGGCTCGACGGCGAGGCGGCCCTGCCAGAAGCCGACGTCGTCGGAGGCGGCGAGCGCGCCCCCGACGCGGCTGCCCTCGGTGGCGAGCGGCATCGCGTCGCCGACCTCGCGATCGGCGTAGCGGTCGGCGCGCAGCTCGACGGCGCCGGTCAGCCGGTGGCGGCCGCGCGCGAGCGTCCACGCGCTGTCGCCGCCGAGGCCGAGCGTCAGGTAGCGGCGGTCCTGCGGCGACACGCCGAGCTCGTCGTCCGGATCGTGGAACGCCTGCGCCTCGACGAGGCCGTCGGCGGCGAGCCGCGTCGACAGGCCGTCGATGCCGCCCGGCTCGTCGACGACGAGCGCGCCGTCGACGACCGCGCCGGCGGTGTCGAGCCGCGTGTGGGCGGCCTGGTCCCAGCCCGCGCCGGGCACGCCCTGCCGCTTGCCGAGCGCGCGCACGCCGGCCTGCCAGCCGACGTCGCCGCGGCGGCCGCCGGCGCGCACCACGCCGTCGACGAGGTCGAAGCCGTTGTTGATCCGCGTCGACGTCCGGTCGTCGGCGGTGACGAGGTTGGTGCCGCCGTCGTCGAAAAAGTGGAAGTCGCCGTCGGCGCCGGCGTAGCCGACCGAGGCGGTGACGCCGAGCCGGCCGCCGGGATCGCCGTCGCCGTAGCGGACGCGCGCGCTGCGGGCGCCGAACGAGCCGCCGCCGAGCGTCAGCCGCCAGCGCTCGCCGGTCGGCGCGCGGCCGATCCGGGTGACGAGGTTGAGCGCGCCGCCGACGCCGGCGCCGCCGAGCGCGACCGGCACGCTGCCGCGGTAGAGCTCGAGCTCGCTGGTGCCGTCGAGGTCGAAGCGCGACAGATCCGCCGTGACCGAGCCGAGCCGCGACAGCGGCACGCCGTCGATCGAGACCTGCGTCTCGCCGGGGCTCGCCCCGCGCACGGCGATCGACGAGAAGGTGCCGAGGCCGCCGAGCGAGCGGGCCTCGACGCCGGCGGCGTCGCCGACGACCTCGGCCACGCCGCGCGTCTCGCCGGCGAGCGCGTCGACGTGTACGACGGTGACGAACGCCGAGTCGGCGAGGCCGCGCCGGCGATCGCGGGCGGCGGGATCGTCACCGACGAGGTCGCCGACGCCGCCGCGGGCGGTGTCGACGATGATGATGGTCTCGTCCGGGGTCTTGCCCGGCGCCGGCGGCTTCGCGGGCGTAGGCGCGGGTGCGGGCACGCGCACGGGCACGGGCGCGGGCGCGGGTGCGGGCGTAGGCGCAGGCGCGGGCGCGGGCTGCGCGCGCACGGCCGCCGGAGCGCTCAGGCCGAGCGCCAGCAGCCACACCATGCCTCGAGACCGCAGCTCCAAAGGTCACCCCGCGTGACGAGAAAGGCGGGGTGAATGGACCGACACGGACGTCGCGTCGCCTCGCACCCCGAAGGTCATGCGGCGGGCCGGTCTCCTGACTCCCGATTCGTCCTACTGGCGGCGCCTTCCCGGTGGTCCCGGTGGCTGGCCTGCTGGGCAGGCCGTGCCGTGTTCGTCCTCGGTCACAGTAGCGGGGGCTGTGCCGGATTCTCACCGGCTTCCCGACACCCGTCGCGGTCTTGATCGATCGTGCTCGGCTGGTCGCTCCTTCGCGGCAAGCTGTACCGGGCGCGTTCGCCGCTGTCAATCGCGGCTTGACCGCGCGCGATCTCGCCGCGACCATCGGGCGATGCGCAGCTCGCCGATCCTGCTCGCGCTCCTCGCCGCAGGCGCCGCGTTCACCGCGGGCGCCGCGGCCTGCGGTGACGACGGCGGCGGCGCCGGCACCGATGCGCCCCCCGGCAGCGATCCCGACGCGGCGCCCGGCGACGTCGACGCGCCGCCCGCCGGCGAGCCGCCCGGCCTCGAGGGCACCGTCGCCGCGCACAACGCCGTCCGCGCCGAGGTCGGCGTCGGCCCGCTCACCTGGGAGCCGGCGCTGGCGACGATCGCGGCGAACTGGGCCGCGCAGTGCGTCGACACCGAGCAGCCGATCGGCCTCGTCGATCACAACGCCGGCCGCAGCGACGGCTACCCGACCTACGTCGGCGAGAACATCTACGGCTCCGGCGGCCAGGCCACCGGCACCGACGCGGTCGCGCTGTGGGCCAGCGAGAAGGCCCACTACGACCACGCGACCAACACCTGCGCCGCCGGCCAGATCTGCGGCCACTACACGCAGCTCGTCTGGCGCGCGACGACCAAGGTCGGCTGCGCCCTCCACCACTGCCCCAACCTCCAGTTCGGCTGGACCGTCGTCTGCGACTACGCCCCCGGCGGCAACATCGGAAACCAGTCGCCGTACTGATTCAACGCTTCATCAGCGACTGGATCGTCTCGATCACGTGGCGCAGCCGCATCGGCTTGTCGATGAACATGTCGGCGCCGGCCTCGAGCGCGAGCGCGCGCACCGACGGCCCGCCGGCCGACACTGCGATCACCGGCAGCGTGAGCGCCAGCTCGCGGCGCAGCGTCTGGATCACGTGGGTGCCGTCGATCACCGGCAGGTAGATGTCGATGATCGCCGCGTCGAACGGCCGCCGGCGCAACAGCTCGAGCGCCTCGTGCCCGTTGGCCGCCGTCTCGACGGCGAACGCCATCTCGCCGCCGCGCCGGCCGATGCCAGCCAGCCCCGCGCGCACCATCTCCGCGACGTGCGGGTTGTCCTCGACGACCAGCACGCGCACGAGCGGCGCGATCAGCCGCGGATCGCGCGAGCGCACCCGCTCGATGATCGCGTGCAGCCGGTCGCGCCCCTCGCCCTCGAGGAACTCGATGCCGACGCCGACGTCGGCGCCCGCCTCGCCGGCGCCGCGCGTCCACCGCACCTCGCCGTCGACGTGGATCGTCTCGAGCAGGCCCGGGAACGACAGCGCGAGCCGCACCCGCGTGCCCTCGGCGAGCGTCCGCCCGGTGGCGACGAACGTGCCGCCGCTCGACAGGTTGTCGGTGTAGTCGCCGACGAGGTCGTCGGCGTCCGCGTACTCGACGAGCAGCGTCACCTCCGCGCGCGCGTGGCGTCGCTTCTCTCCCGGAGCAGGCGCGTCTCTACCGTCAGCCAGCATGGAGCGAATCCGAAGCTCCATGTTCGCGTGCGCCGCGCCGGCGCGCAACCCTCGTCAGGGTGGTGCGCGTGAGGCGCGCGTGCAGGTGTCGGACCTACGTCGGCGTCGCTCACGCGCTCTGCCGCGACGCCGGCAGCTCGAGCGTGAAGGTCGCACCCTGGCCGACCTTCGACGCCACGCGGATCGCGCCGCCGTGGTCGCGCAGGATCTGGTGGGTCAGCGCGAGGCCGAGGCCGGTGCCGCCCTGCTTGGTCGACACGAACGGGTCGAACAGGCGGTGTGCCAGCTCCGGCGGGATGCCGGGGCCGTCGTCCTCGACCTCGACGACGATCGCGTCGTTCGCGCTGCGCGTGCGGATCCAGACGTGGCCGCCGCCGCGGTGCGCGGAGACCGCCTCCGCCGCGTTGCGGACCAGGTTGAGCAGCGCCTGGCGGATCTGGCCCTCGTCGAACTGCGCGGCCGGCAGGTCGGGCGCGTGCTCGACCGCGACCTCGACCTGCATGCCGGCCAGCTCCTCGCGCACGAAGCGGACCAGATCGTCGACGAGCGCCGCCAGCGACGCGCGCGCGAGCCGCGGCTTCGGCAGCCGCGCGAACGACAGGTACTCCTCGGTGATCGCGGTCAGCCGGTCGATCTCGCGGGTGATCGCGCGCAGGAGCTGGCGCGCCTCCTCGCCGCGCTCGCCGGCGACCTGCGCCAGCTCCTCGTCGAGCAGCTCGGCGTTGAGGCCGATCGACGACAGCGGGTTGCGCACCTCGTGCGTGATCATCGCCGCCATCTTGCCGACGGCGGCGAGCCGCTCCGAGCGCACCAGCTCGCGCTCGCGCTCGTCGACGGCGCGGCCCATGGCGTTGAACTCGCGGGCGAGCTCGGCGACCTCGCGCGGCCCCTGCTCGTCGATGCGGCTCGCGTAGTCGCCGGCGGCGATGCGGCGGGCCGCGCTGCGCAGTCGCCCGAGCGGCCGGAGCGCGAGCGTCACCCATCCGGTGACGAGCACGCCGATCAGCAGGGCCGTGATGCCCATCACGGCGGTGAAGCGGCGCAGGCGCGCGGCGTTGTACTCCAGGTTCGACGCGATCTTGCCGGTGCGCGACTCCAGGCTGTCGGCCAGGTCGTTGAGCGACGCGAGCAGCGCCGTCTCGGCGTCGATCAGGTTGTCGCGCGCCTCGACCGCGCGCGCGAGCCGCTCCGGCTTGACGTCGGCCGGCGGGTTGGCGACCACGCGATCGATCGGCGGCAGGCCGAGCAGGTCGACATAGAGCGGATCGAGCCCGGCGATCGTGCCCTCGACGTGGTGGATCTTGTCGAGGTACTTCGCCGCGGTCGTGCCGTGGTTGCGCGGCAGGTCGCGCATCCCGTCGAGCGTCGACGAGACCTTGCGGACCAGCTCGTCGCGGCCCTGGCGCAGGCCGTGGATGCGGCGCACGACCGCCCCCGGCTTGTCCTCGCTGCCGAGCTCGTCGCGCAGGTAGGTCGCCAGCTCGCGCTGCGTGCCCGACAGGTCCTTCGCGACCAGCGCCAGCTTGAGGTAGCGGGTGCGGATCACCTCCATCTCGGAGCCGAGGTTGCTGACGTAGGTGACGATCCAGATCATCGTCGCCCCGAAGGTGACGATGAGCAGGGCGAAGCCGGCCAGGATCCGCGCCGACAGCGTGCGCAGGGGCGACCGCACGCCTGGAGGCTAACCCATCGCCGGGCACGCGACTCGCGGCGATGTCCGCCGGTTGCCCGGCCCGGCGGTGTATACTCCGGCAGCCCCCCGAGGACCCCATGAAGCGAAGCCTCGTCCTGCTGATCACCCTGATCGCGATGGCGATCGCGCGGCCGGCCGCCGCCAAGCCCTCCGTCGCGGTCCTCGGGCTCGAGGTCACCGACACCGGGTCCGCGAGCGGCGGCGTCGACGCGAAGAGCACGCAGTTCGCGGCCGCGCTCACCGACGTGCTGCGCGCCCGCGCGAAGATCACGTCGGGGCCGTTCAGCCTCGCGGCCGGGTCCGACAAGGACCTCGTCGAGATGAAGCTCCTGTCGGGCTGCGACAACGAGGCGAACGACTGCATGTCGGCGATCGGCGGCGAGCTGGTCGCCGACCGGCTGCTCTACGGCCACGTCGAGAAGCAGGCCAAGGGCTACCAGGTGTCGCTCAAGCTGCTGAACGTCGGCACCAAGCGCACCGAGTTCTCGACGAGCGACCTCATCCCGTACACCGAGACCAGCGGCCGCGCGCTCGACGGCTGGGGCAAGACGCTCTACGCGAAGGTGACCGGCGCGAGCACGCAGGGCGGCCTGGTGGTGAAGGCGAACGTCGCCCGCGGCTCGGTCTACCTGGACGGCGTGGTGCGCGGCAACCTGAGCGGCGGCGTGGCGCGGATCACCGGCCTCGACGCCGGCGACTACCAGCTCCGCGTCGAGGCCGACTGCTACCTCAGCAGCGAGAGCAAGATCTCGATCGAGGGCGGCAAGGACACCGAGGCGCCGGTCGACCTGGCGAAGAACACGCTGTCCGACTGCGGCGGCACCGGCACCGGCCTGAGCGGGCCGCCCGGCGGGGGCGGCACGATCCGTGGCTCGATCTCGAGCAGCGCGAGCCCGGGCCGCGGCTACCGGGTGCTGTTCTGGACGACCGCGGCGATCGCGGCCGGCGCGGGCGCGACCTGGGGCTACGCCTACTTCGGCAAGATCGGCCCCGACGAGAAGAAGTGGAACGACGCCGGCGGTCCGTCGACCGACTCGTGCGACGAGACGGACTTCTACGCATCGAACGCCGCCGGCAAGGCGGCCTGCGACGACGGCCAGAAGTGGTCGAAGCGGACCTACGTCGCCATCCCGATCACGGCCGCCGCCGGCGCCGCCGCGATGTACTTCTTCTATCGCGGCTACGTCTCGACGCCGTCGGCCACCGGCCAGGAGCGCATCGTCCGCCGCAAGAGCCGCGGCTCGAACGTCGTCGTCGCCCCCGTCGTCACCGCCACCGATCTCGGCGGCGTCGTCCACATCGAGTTCTGAACGACCGGAGCGCCCGCGACGGTCCGAACGGGACCGGGTCACGGCGAGGTCCGCGCTCGCGCTCCTTCTGGGCCCGATCACCTCTGGCATCTGCGCGGCTCGCGGGCGGTTTCCCGCACCGGCTCATCCTCCGCGAACTGCTCTGGCCAACCGAGCCGGACCACTGGCAGCGGCTTTGGGAGGAACGCTGGCGTCCCGATCCGCGGGCCCGCCGGGCGCACCGCCGAGAAGCTCGCCGGGCCCGAGACTGGCGCCCCGTGAGGACCGTCGCTCACCGGGTTGACCCGAACGGCGATGCCGCCCGAGGGTGCGCGCGAGCTCGGTCGCCTGGCTCGTCGCGCCCCCGACCGTGTCAGAACTTGCCGCGCGCCTTCTTCATGGCGGCCATCGCGGCGTAGTTCGGCTTCTTGCCGCCGTTCGCGGCGCCGGCCGGGCGCTTCTTGCGGCCGCCGCCGGGGGCGATGATCCGCAGGCCGAGCGTGTCGAGGTCCAGCTTGCCGACGGCGGCCGCGTCGCCGCGGCGGGTGGTCGCGATCGTCGGGTACTCGCCCCGCGACGCATCGACCAGGCCGGCCCCCTCGAGCACGCGCAGCAGATCGAGCACGTCCTTCTGCGACCAGCCGCGCAGGCACGCCCGCCCGGCCAGGTCGACGAACCGGTCGTCGTCGTCGCTGCCGTTGGCGATCGCCGCCACCCGCGTGCGCCCGAAGCGGCCGTGCAGGTCGCCGACCAGGTGCAGGAGCGCGCGGATCGACGCCTGCGTCTCGTGATCGAGCGCGGCCCCGCCGTGCGCCGCCGCATCGCACGCATCGCAGGCGCCGCAGCGCCGGCCCGGGTCGCTCCACTCCTCGTCGCCGAAGTACGCCAGGATCACCTGCCGCCGGCAGCGCGCGCTCCACGCGAAGTCGACCATCGCCTTCAGCTTCCCGCGCTCGACCTCGGCCCGCCGCGCGAGCCCCTCGACGTCGAGCGGCGGGTACGTCCCCGGCTCCGGCCGGGTCGCCACCCAGCTCCCGCCGTCGAGCACCGCCAGCCCGTGCCGCTCGAGCATCCGCAGGCCGGTGCCGACCGCGCTCGCGTGCGGCGTCCCCGGCAACAGCTTGGCGAGCCGCTCGTCGGCGTTGTCCTCCCCGCCGAGCTCCGGCCGCTCCTTCAGCAGCTTCCACAGCCCGCGCAGCACCTCGGTCGACGGGTACGACGCATCGATGAGGAACTCCTGCAGCCGCACGTCGCCGGCGCCGAACAGCAGCGTGCACCGCGTCGCCCGGCCGTCGCGCCCGCCGCGCCCGCACTCCTGGTAGTACGCCTCGGGGCTGCGCGGGATGTCGGCGTGGACGACCACGCGGATGTCGCCCTTGTCGATGCCCATGCCGAAAGCGTTCGTCGCCACGATGACGTCGAGCTTGCCGGCCATGAAGACGTCCTGCGCGTCGTCGCGCGAGCGGTCGTCGAGGCCGGCGTGGTAGACGCGCGCCCGCATGCCGGCCCGCTTCAGGACCTCGCCGTACTTCTCGGCGTTCTTGCGCGTCGCCGCGTAGACCAGCGCGACCCCGCCGTCCCGCTTGCGCGCCAGCTCGATCAGCCGCTCGCTCTTCTCCTCGAGGCCGCGCACCCGCTCGACCGCGTACGTCAGGTTCGGCCGGTCGAAGCCGCGCACGTGGATGCGCGGCGACGTCATCGCGAGCTGCGCCGCGATGTCGGCCCGCACCTCGGGCGTCGCCGTCGCCGTGAAGGCGGCGAGCCGCGGCGGCCGCAGCGTGCGCACGAGGTCGCCGAGGCGGCGGTAGTCCGGCCGGAAGTCGTGGCCCCACTCGCTGATGCAGTGCGCCTCGTCGATCGCGACCAGCGCCAGCCGGTCGCCGATCGAGCGCAGCGCGTCGACGAAGCGCGGGCTGCGCAGCCGCTCCGGCGCGATGTAGACCATCGTGAACAGCCCGGCCCGCAGCCCCTCGACCGCGTCCCGCTGCTGCTCGGGGCTGAGCGCGCTCGTCAGCGCGAGGGCCGAGACGCCGCGCGCGGTCAGGGCGTCGACCTGGTCCTTCATCAGCGCGATCAGCGGCGAGACGACCAGCGTGATCCCGCCCCGCTCGCCGAGGACGACCGCCGGGAGCTGGTAGCAGAGCGACTTGCCGGCGCCGGTCGGCATGACGGCGACGACCGGCTGGCCCTCGAGGATCTCCGCGATGATCTCGGCCTGGCCGGGCCGCAACTGGCCGAAGCCGAACACGTCGGCGAGCGCGCGGTCGAGGACCCCGGCGCGCACGAGCCCTCGCGGGCCCGCCTCGGCTGCAACCATCGAGGACAAGGTGACGGCACCTTAGCAAACCGGTGTGATCCTCGGCCCGGGCGGGGCCTCCATCGTGACCGCCGGTTCGCACCTCGATCGTGAAACGGCACACAGCGGGGCCGCCGCCCGCCGCCGTCCACCGTCGCCCGGCCCCGAAAACGACCGCGGCGCCCGGGCGGGGCGCCGCAAGGGCTGCGCGAAGCAGGTCAGGTCAGTGGCGGCGATCGTTCATCGCGCCGTGGGTCCGCGGGGCGGACGGCGGCGGGGCCGACGGCGCGCGCGGCGGAGCCATCGTCTGCGGCGCCGGGGCCGTCTGGCGCGGCGGCGGCGTCGGCGGGGCGGCCGGACGCGCGGGCGGCGCGGTGTACGACGGCGGCGGG